>NZ_JBHWXU010000002.1:0-239513 GCF_042729675.1 Microbacterium sp. NPDC060132
CATTCCGAACCCGGAAGCTAAGCCTCACAGCGCCGATGGTACTGCAGGGGGGACCCTGTGGGAGAGTAGGACACCGCCGGACTCCTTTTAGTCAAGAAGGCCACCCATCGTTGGGTGGCCTTCTTGCGTTAACGGGCCGCGCCGCCTTGCGTTAACGGGCCGCGCCGCCTTGCGTTAACGGGCCGCGCCGCCGAACCTGCGCGCGCAGGGCACGGCCTCAACGCGTCGTGCGGGCCTCGAGAAGCGCTGCCGCCTCGCGGACCTCCGTGGCCAGTGCTGCGTCGCGGCCGTCCTGCGGTGCGTCACGGCTGTCGCCGGCCCAGGTGACCGCCACCGCAGCGACAGGCCATCCTGTGCGATCCGCGACGACGGCACCGACGGACCGCAGGCCGTCCGCGACCTCGCCGTCCTCCGTGGCGTACCCGCGCTCCCTCACCTGCCGCAGCAGCTCACGCAGCTCCGACGGCCGACGAGGACCGCGACCCGTCCGGTCCGGAAACGCCGAGGGCCCGGGATACAGCGCCCTGATCTGTTCACGGGGCAGCGCGGCGAGCATGGCGCGGCCCGTCGCCGTGAGATGAGCGGGGAGGCGCACTCCGACATCGGTGACCAGGGCCGGGCGTCGGGCCGCACGTTCTTCCACGATGTACAGCACGTCACTGCCGCTCATCACGGCGAGGTGCGCACTCTCTCCCAGGCGGTCGGAGAGCGCCGCGACGATCGGCCGGCCGAGACGGGCGAGCGGTTGCTGACGGGCATACCCGCCCGCGAGCTCGAACGCGGCGGTGCCGAGCGCCCACCGCTGGTCGTCGCGAAGGTGGATCACGAAGCCCCGGGCGGCCAGCGTGTTCAGCAGGTGATAGACGGTGGACCGCGGAAGCCCGAGCTCCCGCGCGATCGCCGACGCAGCGACCGGCGCCGGACGGGTGGCCAGGTGGCTCAGGATCCGCAGCGTCTGGTCGGCGGCCGGCACGCTCGTACCGGCCACGGCGGGCTCGCTGCTGTCTGGGATCACAGACACAGGATCTCACGAAGACACCGCGCGACGGGGCCGTCGGGTGTGGAATCGGATCCATGAGCTTTTCCACCCCCGTCGTCGTCGGTCGCGGTCCCGTGTCTCTCGCGGATGTCGTCCGCGTGGCTCGTCACGGAGCACCCGTCATCGTGCCCACCGATGCCCTGGAGCGGGTCGCCGAGACCCGTCGTGTGATCGACGGGCTCGCGTCGGATCCGCACCCGCACTACGGAGTGTCGACCGGCTTCGGCGCGCTGGCCACGACGTTCATCGCGCCCGAGCGTCGTCTGCAGCTGCAGGCGAGTCTGATCCGCTCGCACGCCGCCGGTACCGGTCCGGAGGTCGAGCGCGAGGTGGTCCGCGGACTGCAGCTGCTGCGCCTGCAGACCCTCGCCTCCGGTCGCACCGGGGTGCGGCCCGCGGTGGTGGAGACGTACGCGGCGCTCCTCAACGCCGGCATCACACCGGTCGTGCGCGAGTACGGCTCCCTCGGCTGCTCCGGCGATCTGGCGCCCCTCGCCCACATCGCGCTCGCGACCATGGGGGAGGGGGACGTGCGCGACGCGCAGGGCACTCTCGTTCCCGCCGCCGACGCCCTGGCTGCCGCGGCGATCGCTCCGCTGACACTGGTCGAGAAGGAAGGCCTCGCGCTGATCAACGGCACGGACGGCATGCTCGGCATGCTGGCGCTGGCCCTGCACGACCTCGACACACTTCTTCTCACGGCTGACGTGGCCGCGGCGATGTCGATCGAATCGCAGCTCGGTACCGACGCCGTCTTCGCTGCGGACCTGATGGCGCTGCGCCCGCAGGCGGGACAGTCGATCTCGGCGGCGCACCTTCGCGCGCTGCTCGCCGACTCGCCCATGGTGGCCAGCCACAAGGGGCCGGAGGATGGACGTGTGCAGGACGCCTACTCCCTCCGGTGCTCTCCGCAGGTGCACGGGGCCGCCCGGGACACGGTCGCGCACGCCGAGACGATCGCGCTGCGTGAGCTCTCCAGCGTGATCGACAACCCTGTCATCACCCTCGACGGCCGCATCGAGTCCAACGGCAACTTCCACGGCGCACCCGTCGCCGCCGTGCTGGACTTCCTGGCCATCTCGGTCGCCGACGTCGCCTCGGTGTCGGAGCGCCGCACCGATCGCGCGCTCGACCCCGCGCGCAGCCACGGACTGCCGCCCTTCCTGGCCGCGGAGGTGGGCGTGGACTCGGGCCTCATGATCGCCCAGTACGCCGCGGCGGGCATCGTCTCCGAGCTCAAGCGCCTGGCCGTGCCCGCCTCGGTCGACTCGATCCCGTCGTCGGCGATGCAGGAGGACCACGTCTCGATGGGCTGGGCGGCCGCCCGCAAGCTGCGCCGTGCGATCGATGGACTGTCGCGCGTGCTCGCGATCGAGATCCTCACGGCTGCGCGAGCCCTCGATCTGCGCGCGCCCCTCGAGGCCGGAGCCGCGACCGGCGCCGTCCGCGACCTCGTGCGGACCGTCGCCGCCGGTCCGGGCCCCGACCACTACCTCTCGCCGGACATGGAAGCCGTGACCGCACTCGTCCAGTCGGGCCAGGTCGCCCGCATCGCAAAGGAGCACATGCATGAGTGACACCGTCGAACCAAAGAGCCGCACCGTCCGCGCACCGCGAGGGAACACCCGCACCGCCAAGAGCTGGGGCGCGGAAGCCGCCAAGCGCATGCTCATGAACAACCTCGACCCCGAGGTCGCCGAGCACCCCGAAGAGCTCGTGGTCTACGGCGGGACGGGCCGCGCGGCGCGCAGCTGGGCCGCATACGAGGCGATCGTCCGCACGCTCGACGAGATCGAGCCCGACGAGACGCTGCTCGTGCAGTCGGGCAAGCCGGTCGGCGTGTTCCGCACGCACGAGTGGGCGCCCCGCGTGCTCATCGCGAACTCGAACCTCGTGGGCGACTGGGCCACGTGGCCCGAGTTCCGTCGGCTGGAGGAGCTCGGGCTCACCATGTACGGGCAGATGACCGCGGGGTCGTGGATCTACATCGGCACGCAGGGGATCCTGCAGGGGACGTATGAGACGTTCGCGGCCGTCGCCCGCTCGCTCGGACGCGATTCGTTGCGCGGCACTCTCACGCTGACCGCCGGCGCCGGGGGAATGGGGGGCGCGCAGCCCCTCGCCGTGACGCTGAACGAGGGGGCCGTGCTGATCGTCGACGTGGACGAGACCCGGCTCGCGCGTCGCGTCGAACACGGCTACCTCGACGAGTACACGCACGACCTCGACGCCGCCGTCGCCCGAGCGGTCGCCGCGAAGGACGCGGGACAGGCGCGCTCCGTGGGCGTGGTCGGCAACGCCGCCGAGATCTTCCCCGAGCTGCGGCGCCGCGGAGTGCCCATCGACATCGTGACGGATCAGACCAGCGCGCATGACCCGCTCGCCTACCTGCCCGTCGGCGTATCCGTGGCGGACTGGCGAGCCGAAGCCGCGCGGGACCCGGAGGAGTTCACCCGACGGTCGCGGGCGTCGATGGCGGCGCACGTCGAGGCGATGGTCGGGTTCCTCGACGACGGGGCGGCCGTGTTCGACTACGGCAACTCCCTCCGCGCGGAAGCCGAGCTCGGCGGATTCGACCGCGCGTTCGCGTTCCCCGGCTTCGTACCCGCCTACATCCGTCCCCAGTTCGAGGAGGGTCGAGGGCCCTTCCGCTGGGTTGCGCTCTCCGGCGACCCCGCCGACATCGCGAAGACCGACCGCGCGATCGCCGAGCTGTTCCCGCAGGACACCGCCCTCCGTCGCTGGCTGGACAAGGCCGGGTCCTCCGTGCAGTTCGAGGGCCTCCCGGCACGCATCTGCTGGCTCGGCTACCAGGAACGGCACCTCGCCGGGCTGAAGTTCAACGAGATGGTGGCCTCGGGGGAGCTCTCCGCGCCGATCGTGATCGGTCGTGATCACCTCGACGCCGGGTCGGTGGCGTCGCCGTACCGCGAGACCGAGGCGATGAAGGACGGCTCAGACGCGATCGCCGACTGGCCGCTGCTCAACGCGCTGCTCAACACGGCCTCGGGCGCCTCCTGGGTGTCGCTCCACCACGGCGGCGGCGTCGGCATCGGGCGCTCGATCCACGCGGGCCAGGTGACCGTCGCGGACGGCACGGACCTCGCGGCCGAGAAGCTCGCGCGAGTGCTGACGAACGACCCGGGGACGGGTGTGATGCGGCACGTGGACGCCGGGTACGAGCACGCCCGCGAGGTGGCGCGCGAGCGCGGCCTGACGATCCCGATGCTCTGACCCGCCCGGACCAGGAGACCGCATGCCCACGCTCATCACCCGCATCGGCGAACTCACCACGAACGTCGCGAGCGACCGCGATCCCTGCGGTACCGCCGTCGACGCAGCCGTGCTCCTCGACGAGGGGCGCGTCGTCTGGACGGGCCCCGCTGGCGATGCCGCGGCGCGCACCGCCGGGCTGGCAGACCTCGAGGTCGTGGACGCTGCGGGACGTGCCGTGATCCCCGGGTTCGTCGACAGCCACAGCCACCTCGTGTTCGCGGGCGACCGCGCCGCCGAGTTCGAGGCCCGCATGGCGGGACGCCCGTACACCGCCGGAGGCATCCGCTCCACCGTGGCCGCGACCAGGGCCGCGACGGACGCCGAGCTGCGGCTGCGGCTGCGGCGGTTCCGCGACGAGATGCTCGCGCAGGGCACCACGACCGTCGAGATCAAGAGCGGGTATGGGCTGAGCGTCGAGGACGAGGAACGGCTCGTGCGGCTCGCCGCCGAGATCACGCCCGAGGTCACGTTCCTCGGAGCGCACGTCGTGCCACCGGAGTACGCGGATCGCGCCGACGAGTACGTGGACCTGGTGGCGGGTCCCATGCTCGACGCCTGTGCGCCGCACTCCCGGTGGATCGACGTGTTCTGTGAGACCGGCGCCTTCACCACCGCGCAGTCGCGGCGTGTGCTGGAAGCCGGCATCGCCCGGGGACTGGGCGCGCGGGTGCACGCCAGCCAGCTCGGCCCCGGCGCGGGGGTGCAGCTCGCCGTCGAGCTCGGCGCCGCGTCGATCGACCACGGCACCTACCTGACCGATGCGGACGTGGCGGCGCTCGCCGGATCCGACACCGTGCTCACCCTGCTGCCCGGGGTGGAGTTCTCGACGCGTCAGCCGTACCCGGACGCGCGACGACTGCTCGATGCGGGGGTGACCGTGGCGCTCGCGTGCGACACCAACCCGGGGTCGAGCTTCACCTCGTCGATGCCGTTCTGCATCGCCGTGGCCGTGCGCGATATGGGCATGACCCCGGCGGAAGCGGTGTGGGCGGCCACGGCCGGCGGCGCCCGCGCCCTGCGCAGAGACGACATCGGCACGCTCGCACCGGGTGCACGCGCGGACCTGGTGCTGCTGGAGGCGCCGAGCCGCGTGCACCTGGCCTACCGCCCCGGCGTTCCGCTCGTGCACCGGGTGTGGAAGGACGGCGTCGAGGTCGGCTGACCGCCCGCGCTCCGGCTCAGGAGCGGACAGCGTCCGCCGCGGACACCCTCGCCGGCCTCGCCGGCACGAACCTCATCGGCGAAGCGCGAGCCCGGTCAGCAGCTCCAGCACGCACAGGGCAGCGAGTCGCACCGTCCGCGCGTCGGCGGCATCGGCGGTCGCGTCGACCTCGGCGACGTCGGCGCTCACGACGCGGGGATCCGACCCCACGGCACGCGTGAGGGCGCGGAGCTCCCACGCCTGCAGCCCACCGGGGACGCTCGCCGGACAGCCGGGAGCGACGGCGCGGTCGCACACGTCCACGTCGATGTCGAGGTGCACGCGCGGGTCGGGGCCCGCCCCCGCGATCTCCAGCGCCTCGGTCACCACGTCGGCGGCACCCCGCCGCCGCAGCTCGTCGAGCGTGATCACCCGGATGCCCCACTCCGAGGCGCGCCGGACGTAGGCGACCGAGTTCGCGAAGTCCGCGATCCCGATCTGCACGACCCTGGTGGGGTCGAGCCGCGTCGTCGGCAGGAGCGACGCCACCGGGGTGTCCTCGACCAGGCGCCGCACCGGGCTGCCGTTGGACACGCCGTCGCGGAGGTCGAAGTGCGCGTCGAACGTGATGAGCCCCGTGGCCCGCGCACCGAGAGCGACCGGGTACGTGAGGGAGTTGTCTCCGCCGAGGGCGACCACGAGCTCCGCCCCCTCCGAGAGCTCTCGCACGCGGGCGATCACCTCCGCCTCCCCCGCGGGCCCGTCCGGCTCGGCGATGTCACCGGCGTCGGTGATGCGCAGTAGCTCGTTCAGGTCGCGGGGCGGCGGACCCATCAGCGCGGTGCCGTAGCGGGGAAGGGCCTCGCGGATCGCGGCGGGCGTGGCGTGCGCTCCGGTGGGCGACAGCGAGGTGCGCCAGGTCGGCACGCCCAGCAGCACGGCGTCGGCCGCGGCACCGAACGCGGGCCAGGATCCGGCACGGGGCCAGAGCGGGTCGTGGGACAGTGCCATGTCAGACTCCCGGGATCAGGGCGTGCGCGAGCGTGAAGATCGCCAGGCCCGCGAGCGCGCCCACCACGGTGCCGTTCAGGCGGATGTACTGCAGGTCCCTGCCCACCATCAGCTCGATCTTCTCGGTGGTCTCGGCGGGGTCCCAGCGCTCCACGGTGTCAGTGATGATCGAGGCGATGTCATGACGGTAGCGCTCGACCAGGAAGACCGCGGCGTCGGACACCCAGGTGTCGACGCGACGCTGCAGGGCGGCGTCCGTGGTGAGGCGCTCGCCCACCTCCTGCAGCGCCTGCACCGCCCGGCTCCGCAGTCCGCTCTCCGGATCGGCGAGCGAGGTGAGCAGTCCGTTCTTCGCGGTGTTCCAGGCCTCGGCGGCCAGCGCTCCCACCCGGGGGCTGTCGAACAGCGACGCCTTCGCGTTCTCGAGCTTCGCGCGGGTCGCCGGGTCGTTCTGCAGGGCGTCGGCCAGCCGGGCCAGATAGCCGTCGACGGCCAGGCGTGCCGGGTGGTGCGGATCGGCCTGCACGGCGCGCACGAACTTGAGGGCCTCGTTGTACACCGTGTCGTCGACGAACCGATGCGCGAGCTTCGGAACCCAGCCGGGGAGGCGTCGCGACACGAGCCCGGTGAACGAGGTGGCGTTGGCCTCCAGCCAGCGCTCGATGCTGTCGGCCGCCAGGTCGACGGCGCCGTGGTGCGCCTCGGACTCGACGATCTTCTCCAGCCAGGCCCCGGCGGGCGGACCCCACTCCGGCGCCACGAGGTACTCACGGGCGAGATCCGTGAGCAGGTCACGGACGTCGTCGTCGCTCAGGGCGTTGAGCACCGCCGTCGCGATCGTCGCGCCCTCCGCGGCGACGCGTTCCGCATGGGGCTCCTCCCGCAGCCACTCGCCGGCGCGGCGCGCGATCGCGGTGGTCGACAGCTTCGTGCGCACCACGTCGGCGGCCAGGAAGTTCGTCTCCACGAACTCGCCGAGCGTACGGCCGATCTCGTCCTTGCGGTTGGGGATGATCGCCGTGTGCGGGATGGGCAGCCCCAGGGGGCGACGGAACAGCGCCGTGACCGCGAACCAGTCCGCGAGAGCACCGACCATGCCACCCTCGGCCGCCGCGCGCACGTAGGAGAGCCAGCCGACGCGTTCCTGGAACGCGAAGGCGATGACGAACGCGAGGGCCATGAACAGCAGGGCGCCGAGGGCGACGGCCTTCATCCGCCGCAGCGCTCGCCGCCGTTCCTGATCGGCGAGGGAGAGCAGCGTCGTGGGTGTTCGCGGCATGACGTCATCCTTTCACGGGGCGAGTACCCTCGATACGTGATCGAAGACATCAAGAAGCGCGCCCTGCATCGCACGAGCATCCTCGAGGGTCAGATGCGCGGCGTCGCGCGGATGATCGAGAACGAGGAGTACTGCATGGACATCATCACGCAGTCCCGGGCGATCCAGCGCTCCCTCGAGTCTCTCAACCGCTTGCTGCTCGAGAACCACCTGCGCACGCACGTGACCCACATGTTCGAGGAGGGCGGCGAGGAGCGCGACAAGGCCGTCCTGGAACTGCTCAAGGCGTTCGACTTCGACTCCAAGTAGCCCCGCCGGCCGCCCGGCTCCTCAGCCGGCGGCCACCTCGTCCGCCACGGCCAGCGCCTCGTCGATCACCCGCAGCCCCCGCCGCAGCTCCTCCTCCTCGATCACCAGCGGCGGCGCGATGTGCACGCGGTTGAAGTGCGTGAACGGCCAGACCCCTGCGCGTCGAGCGGCCGTGGCGAACGCGACCATGGGCGCAGCGTCGGCACCCGCGGCGTTGAACGGCACCAACGGCTCCCTGGTCTCCGCATCCCGCACGAGCTCGACCGCCCAGAACAGCCCGCGCCCCCGCACCTCGCCCACGGACGGGTGCCGTTCGACCCAGGAGCGCAGGGTCGGCTCGACGACGCGCTCGCCGAGGTCGCGGACGCGCTCCAGGATCCCGTCCCGGCGGAACACCTCGAACGTCGCGACGCCGGCCGCGCACGCCAGCGGATGCCCGGAGTACGTGAGCCCGCCCGCGAACGGCATCGTGTCGAACGCGCGGGCGATGCGGTCGGAGATCACGACACCGCCGAGGGGCACGTAGCCCGAGTTCACGCCCTTCGCGAAGGTGAGGAGGTCGGGCTGCGCGCCGAACGCGTCGATGCCGAACCACTCGCCCAGGCGTCCGAACCCCACCATCACCTCGTCGGCGATGTAGACGATGCCGTAGCGGTCGCACAGCTCGCGCACCCCCGGGAGGTAGCCGGGCGGCGGCACCAGCACGCCGTTCGTGCCGACGACCGTCTCGATGATGATCGCCGCGATCGTCTGCGGTCCCTCGAGCTGGATGGTCTGCTCCAGGTGGGCGAGGGCGCGCTCGGCCTCCTGCTCCGGCGTCTCGGCGTGGAACGGGGAGCGGTACAGGTACGGGCCGAAGAAGCGCACGGCTCCCGCGTCGGCGGTGTCGTTCGCCCAGCGGCGGGGGTCGCCCGTGAGCGAGATCGCGGTCGAGGTGGAGCCGTGGTAGCTGCGGTACATCGACAGCACCTTGCGGCGCCCGGTGGACTGGCGTGCCATGCGCACCGCGTACTCGTTCGCCTCGGCGCCGCCGTTGGTGAAGAACACCTTCTCGAAGCCGTCGGGCGCCACCTCGGAGATCAGCCGGGCGAGCTCGCCGCGGACGTCGTTGGCCATGGCCGGCTGGATGGTCGAGAGCCGCCCCGCCTGCCGTTGGATGGCGGCCACGAGGTCGGGGTGCTGGTGACCGAGGTTCAGATTGACCAGTTGGCTGGAGAAGTCGAGGTAGGCGTTGCCGTCGTAGTCCCAGAACGTGGAGCCGTGCCCCGCGGCGACGGGCAGCGGATCGATCGCGGCCTGCGCGCTCCAGGAGTGGAAGACGTGCGAGCGGTCGTCGGAACGCACGCGCGCGTCGGCCGCCGCATCGGGCAGGGGAAGGGTGGCGCCGTGCCGATCGGTGTAGGTGGTCATGAGTCGTGCCCTCCGGTCGCGGTGGTCAGTGGTTGCTCGGAAAGCCCAGGTCGATCTGGGAGGGGGTGTGGTCGGGCCAGCGGGTCGTGACGACCTTCGAGCGGGTGTAGAAGTGGATGGACTCGGGACCGTAGATGTGGGAGTCGCCGAACAGCGAGTCCTTCCATCCGCCGAACGAGTACCCGCCGATCGGTACAGGGATCGGCACGTTCACCCCCACCATGCCGACCTCGACGTCGAACTCGTACTGGCGGGCGGTGCCGCCGTCGCGCGTGAAGATCGCGGTGCCGTTGCCGTAGGCGTTGGCGTTCACGAGGGCGACCGCGTCGGCGTAGGTGTCCACACGGACGACCGACAGCACCGGGCCGAAGATCTCCTGGTCGTACGCGGCCATGCCGGGACGCACATGGTCGAGCAGGCTCACGCCGAGGAAGAACCCGTCGGAGTCGAACTCCTGCCCCGTGCCGTCGACGACGACCGTCGCGCCCTCCGCCGGTGCGCCGTGCACGTACGAGGCGACCGCGTCACGGTGCTCGCGCGTGATGAGCGGTCCCATGTCGCTCGCGGCGTCGGTGCCGGGGCCGATCCGGAGTCCGCCGATGCGTGCGGCGACCGCGGCCACCAGGTCGTCGGCCACGTCGCCGACCGCGACCAGCACGGACACCGCCATGCAGCGTTCACCCGCGGAGCCGTAGGCGGCGGACACGGCCGCGTCGGCCGCGGCGTCGAGGTCGGCATCGGGCATCACGACCATGTGGTTCTTCGCGCCGCCGAGCGCCTGCACCCGTTTGCCCGCGGCCGACGCCCGCCGGTAGATCGAGCGCGCGATGGGGGTGGAGCCGACGAAGCTCACCGCATCCACGCGGGGCGAGTCGAGCAGGGTCTCGACGGCCTCCCGGTCGCCGTGCACGACGTTGAGCACGCCGTCGGGGAGCCCGGCCTCCCGGAACAGCTTCGCGAGCCAGACCGCCGCGGAGGGGTCCTTCTCGCTGGGCTTGAGCACGACCGTGTTGCCGCACGCGATCGCGGACGCGACCATCCACAGCGGCACCATGACCGGGAAGTTGAACGGGGTGATGGCCGCCACGACACCGACCGGCTGCTTGACGGAGTGCACGTCCACGCCGCGGGCGACCTGTTCGCTGCGCTCGCCCTTGAGCAGGTGCACGAGCCCGGCGGCGAACTCGACGTTCTCGATGCCGCGCGACACCTCGCCCGCCGCATCGGAGAGCACCTTGCCGTGCTCGGATGTCACGATCGCCGCGAGCTCGGACGTGCGGTCGGCGAGCAGCTGCCGCAACCGGAAGAACACGTCGGCGCGTTTGATCAGGCTGGTGGCCCGCCACGCGGGGAGCGCCGCGGCCGCGGCGGTGACGGCGGCCTCGACTTCCGTGGCGTCGGCGAGCGCCACCTGCTTCGTGATCCGGCCCGTCGCGGGGTCGTACACGGGGGCGGTGCGGCGTGCCGCCGCGGTCTCGCTGCCGTCGATGATGTGTCGGACGATGTCCACGGTTCCTCCGCTGGGTGATGCGCGTGACCGGACACTCTGACCGGCGCTCGCTACGCTGGGTGCGAGTCCATGGTCACAGAGCCGGCAGGAGATGCGGAGTGTCAGAACGTCGGGAGTTCTCCCCGTCCGAGACAGATCGTCCGGAGCGACACGGATCGCCGCTGCTGCGCGTGGCGGACGTGGTCGCGCTCCCCGTGGTGCAGGACGGTGCGCCGCGCGTGCTCGTGGGTGGGGCGGCGCTGGACGCGGGCGTGCGCTGGGTGCACGCATCCGACAATGCCGGGGTCGCGCGGTTGCTCGACGGGGGAGAGCTGCTGCTGACCACGGCGGCCGCCTGGCCGCGCGACGCCCGCTCGCTGCGCGCGCTCGTGCGCGAGCTGGCCGCGGTCGGCGTCTCCGGGGTCGTGGTGGAGCTCGGCGACCGGATGTCGCGCGTGCCGGACGCCGTGGTCGAGGCGTGCGCGGAGGCGTCGCTCGCCCTGGTCGCGCTGGCCGGAGAGGTCAAGTTCGTCACCGTGACGGAGGCCGTGCACCGCGCACTGATCGACGCGCAGACGGCGGCCCTGCGCGAACGGCAGCGACTGCACGAGCTGTTCACGGCCCTCAGCCTGCGGGGAGCCCCGGCGGACGTGATCGTGACCGAGACGGCCCGCGCGCTCGACGCGCCGGTCGTGCTGGAGAACCTGGCGGGAGAGGTGATCGCCACCGAAGCGCTGTCCCGTCCGGTCGCCGAGGTGCTCGCGCTGGCCGCCGACGGGGCGTCCGAGCGGGTACCCGTGCAGGCGAGGGGTGTGCGCTGGGGGTCGCTCACGGCACTCGTGGGGCCCCCGCACCCGGCCGGTCGGCTCACGGTCCTGGAGCTGGGGGCCACCGCGCTCGCGTTCGGATGCCTCGCCGACGGAGCGGCCGAATGGACGGTGCTCGCGCATCGCACGCTGATCGACGACCTGCTGGGGTCGCGGTTCGCGCGCGTCGACGATGTCGCGGCACGGCTCGCCCGTCTGGGGTTCGACGTGGGCGGGCGTCCGGCGTGCGGCGTGGTCGTGCGCACGTCCGAGGCGGCGGACCGTATCCGAGCCCGCGCGACCGCGGAGGGGGTGGCCGCGCTCGCCGCCCGACGCGACGACGCGGTCGTGCTCCTCGTCGTCCCGCCAGCCGGAGGTCTGAGCGACGCCGCCGCGCGCCGCATCGCCGGCCCCGCGGTCGCGGTGATCATCGGTCAGCCGGCCGACGACGTACCCGGCCTCCTCGCGTCCACCAGGGCTGCACTGGAACTCGCCGCCCGGGCCCCGGAGGACGCCGCCGACACCGTGCGCCGCGTGGCCGACCGTCCGCTGGCGCAGCTGGTGGCGGCGCTCGGCGATGACCGCCGACTGCAAGAGCACGGCGAACGCATGCTCGCGCCGCTGATCCGCCACGACCGGGAGCGCCGCGGGGATCTGCTCGACGTGCTCGCCGCGCTCGTCGCCCACCCGGGGAACCGGTCGGCGGCCGCGACGGCGAGCCACCTGTCCCGCTCCGTGTTCTACCAGCGGCTCGCGGTCATCGCAGATCTGCTCGCCGTCGACCTCGACGACGGCGAGGTGCTGGCGGCGCTGCACATCGCGCTGCTGGCGCGGCCCCGCGGAGCCCGAGAACGTTCCTGACGCCGCACGGCGTGGCTCAGAGCACCGCCTGCGCCCGCGTGAGCACGTCCCGCAGGATCTGCGTGATCTCGCGGAACTCCGCGGGTCCGACGGTCAGCGGCGGGGCGAGCTGGATGACCGGGTCGCCGCGGTCGTCCGCCCGGCAGTACAGCCCGGCCTCGAACAGCGCGGGCGAGAGGAAGCCGCGCAGCAGCCGCTCCGACTCCTCCTCGTCGAACGTCTCCCGCGTGGCGGTGTCCTTGACCAGCTCGATGCCGAAGAAGTACCCGTCGCCGCGCACGTCTCCCACGAGCGGGAGGTCGAGCAGTGTCTCCAGCTCCGCGCGGAACACCGGCGAGTTCTCCCGCACGTGCGCGTTGAGCCCTTCCTCGTCGAAGATCGCGAGGTTCTCCAGGGCCACCGCGGCCGACACGGGGTGGCCGCCGAACGTGTAGCCGTGCGGGAAGGAGACATCGCCCTGCGCGAACGGCTCGTACACGCGGTCGCTCACGATCGTGGCGCCGATGGGGGAGTAGCCGCTGGTCATGCCCTTGGCGCACGTGATCATGTCGGGCACATACCCCAGCCCCGTGCAGGCGAAGGTGTGCCCGAGCCGTCCGAACGCGCAGATCACCTCGTCTGACACCAACAGGACGTCGTGCCGGTCGCAGATCTCGCGCACGCGGGCGAAGTAGCCGGGCGGCGGGGGGAAGCAGCCGCCCGAGTTCTGCACCGGCTCGAGGAACACGGCCGCGATGGTGTCCGCACCCTCGAACAGGATCATCTCCTCGATGCGGTCGGCGGCCCAGCGCCCGAACGCCTCGAGGTCGTCGGCGGGCGCGCCCATCTCGGCCGCACGATAGAAGTTAGTGTTGGGCACGCGGAACCCGCCAGGGGTGACCGGCTCGAACATCGCCTTCATGGCGGGGATCCCCGTGATCGCGAGGGCCCCCTGCGGGGTGCCGTGATACGCGACGGCACGCGAGATCACCTTGTGCTTGGCGGGCTTCCCCTGCAGCTTCCAGTAGTGCTTCGCGAGCTTGAAGGCCGTCTCCACCGCCTCGCCGCCGCCCGTGGAGAAGAACACGCGGTTGAGGTCGCCGGGCGCCTCGTCCGCCAGCCGGTCCGCGAGCTCGATCGCCGCGGGGTGCGCGTACGACCACAGCGGGAAGAACGCCAATTCGGACGCCTGCGCCGCCGCGGCCTCGGCGAGCCGGCGCCTGCCGTGTCCCGCGTTCACCACGAACAGTCCCGCCAGACCGTCGATGTACTCCCGGCCCTCGATGTCCCAGATGCGGTGCCCGTCGCCCCGGACGATGATCGGCACGCCGGAGTCCGCCATGGTCGACTGGCGGGTGAAGTGCATCCAGAGGTGATCCTTCGCCATGGACTGCAGCGCGGACGCGGACGGCACGGAGCGCGAGGTCATCGGGTCCCCCAGTTGTAGAGCTGCTTCTGCAGCTTCGCGTAGATGAACGTCTCGGTCGACAGCACGCCGTCGATCGGACGGATCACGTCGTTCACGAGGGCCAGCAGGTGGTCGTCGTCTTCGCACACGACCTCGACGATCACGTCGAACGAGCCCACCGTGATGACGACGTAGTCGACGGCGTCGATCTCCGCGATCGCCTCCGCCACGTGCCGGGCGTCCCCGGCCACACGGATGCCGATCATCGCCTGGCGGTGGAAGCCGAGCTGCATCGGATCGGTGACCGCGACGATCTGCATCACGCCGGTCTCGGTGAGCCGCTGCACGCGCTGGCGGACCGCTGCCTCGCTGAGGCCCACCACGCGGCCGATGTCGGAGTAGGAGCGACGCCCGTCGTCCTGCAGCAGCTCGATGATGGTCTTGGAGATCGCGTCGAGGGCGGAGTTCTTCTTCGCCGGTGCCATGCTGCGATCCTGGCACTGGCGGCGGTCATGGACAACCGGATCCGTCGAATCTGAGTGACCGACCTGCACGATCCGTGCGTTCGGTCAGGCCTCCACGGGTCCGAGCCAGGCGCTGGCCGCGGTCGCGTGCGCCGACTCGGGGTCGGACGGATGGAACATCCCGGCGAGGACATCGCGGTACAGCCGGGAGAGCTCGTTCCCGGAGAAGTAGGACCCGCCGCCCGCCACCAGCATCGCCTCGTCGACCACGCTCTTGGCCATCGTCACGGCACGGTGCTTGAGGCCGGACAGGGCGGGGAACCAGCGCGGCCCGTGGTCGACGCGCTCGTCCACGTCGCGCGCGAGCGCGGCGATCTGGGGCGGCAGCGCGTCGTACGCGATCGCCATGTCGGCGATGCGCCAACGGATGTCGGGGTCCTGGCTGTACGCGGCGCCGCTCTTCTTGGAGCGACGGGTCTGCGCCGTCGCGACCGCCAGCTCCAGTGCGCGGCGGGCGATGCCGGTGTACACCGACGCGAGCAGGATCTCGAACACGGAGAAGATGCCGAAGACGATGGGGTCGGCGCTCGGGCCCTGGTCGATCCGCCGGACCACGTGCGCGGCGTCGGCGACGGCGCCGTCGAGCCGCGTCGTCCTGCTCTGCGTGCCGCGCATGCCGAGCGTGTCCCAGTCGTCCGAGGTGGTGACGGCGTCGGTCCGCTCGACGAACGCGAACACGAGCTTCGGGGCGTCCGCGCTGGTGGTGTCCAGGCCGTGCAGTCCGAGCCTGGTCCAGACGGGCGCGAGCGAGGTGAAGATCTTGGTGCCCGTGAACGCGTAGCCCCCGTCGGCGTCGGGCACCGCGGCCGTGTCGCTGCCGAACAGCACGAGGTCGTTGCCGCCCTCGCTGATGCCGAACGCGAACACCTCGCCGGCGACCGCGCCGTCCTGCACGAACTCGAGCCCGGGAACACCCCGGTCGGAGAAGACCTTCGCGACCCCGGTCCACACCAGGTGCATGTTGATCGCGAGGGCCGTGGCGGGGGCCGCGCCCGCAAGACGCTGCTGAAGGATCGCGGCCTCGGCGAGCCCGAGTCCTGCGCCGCCGCGCTCGACCGGGACCAGGATCGACAGGTAGCCGGCGTCGCGGAGTTCGTCGAGGTCCTGCTGCGGGAACGTGTTCTCGCGGTCGTGGATCGGCGCGCGTTCGCGGATGCGCGCGAGGAGGTCGTCCGGGAGGTAGCGGGTCGGGTCGAACGCGGTCATGCGAGTGCCTCCAGGAGCTGTCGGATCGCTTCCTCCGGGCGGTCGCGATGAAGGGAGTGCCCCGCGCCCGCCACGACCGACATCGTGATCCGCGGGTTGCCGGCGAGCACCTCGGCGGCGAGGTCGCCCGCGAAGATGCTGTACACGGCGGGATCGGCGCCGATGACATGGGTGGGGACGGTGAGACGGGCGGCGTGCGGGCGTACGTCCCACGGCCGGTTCTGCGCGCTGGTCTGCTCCACGGCCCAGGCGCTCGCGCGCCGCACGGCGTCGATCTTCAGCTCGTGGTCCTGCGGGTGCCAGTGCGGGTGCTCCTCCCGGACGACCTCGATCCGGTTGTCGGCGAACGCCCGTTCCTGACTGCGCCGCACGATGCCCGCGTCGCGTCCGTCGACGTGCAGGGCCGGGTCGATCAGCACGAGGCGTCGCGTCCAGTCCGGCGAGCCGGCGGCGGCGACCGTCGCGGCCGCGCCGCCGAGCGAGTGGCCGACGACCGCGTCCCACGGTCCTCCGTCGTCGGGTGTCGTCGCCGCGAGGTCGGCGGCGTACGCGTCGACGGTGTAGTCGAGGGAGCGGGGGGCGTCACCGTGCCCGCGCAGGTCGACGGCGGTCGCGGCCGCTCCGGTCGCCGCGATGGCATCGCCCAGCCGCCACATGAGGGCGCCCGACGAGCCGAGTCCGTGCACGAGAAGAATGCGGCGCGCGGCTGCGGGATCGCCCCACGACCGTCGGGGCAGGGTGAGGGGTGCGGGCATGGCACCAGCCTACGACCGCGGCCGCGGCACCGGTCGGCCCGGCGGGGCTCAGCCGACGCGGCTCAGCGGGGGCAGGTCGGCCGCGATCCGCAGGACCCGGGCGGCGGCGGCGTGCCCGGCGGCCAGGCGTGCGGCGAGGTCCTCGCCCTCGAGCGTCGCCGCGAGGAAGCCGGAGGCGAACGCGTCGCCGGCTCCCACCGGCTCGACCACGTCCACCGTGGGGGCCGGGACGAAAACGGGCTCGGCGTCGTGCGTGAACGCGGTCGCGCCCACGTCGCCGTCCTTCACCACGAGCAGCGCGCAGTGGGGGAGGTGCGCCCGGATCGCGGCCGGTGTCGCGGTGCCCCAGATGCGCTCCGCCTCGTCGCGGCCGACGAAGGCGATGTCGGCGGCGTCCGCGAGTCGCGCGAGCGTCGAGGCCGCGTCCTCCGGGCTCCACAGGGCGCGGCGGTCGTTCACGTCGAACGACACGGTGGCTCCCGTGGCGCGGGCGTCGGCGTACAGCGCATCGACCGCCGCCAGGCAGGTGGGCGAGAGCGCCGGGGTGATGCCGGTGGTGTGCACGATGCGCACGCCCTCGAGCCGGGCGGCGTCGAGGAAACCGGGAGCCATGCGGGAGGCCGCGGATCCGCGCCGGTAGTAGTAGACCGCGGACGACTCGACACCGGGATCCTTGAACATGACCCCGGTCGGCGCGTCCCCGTCGCGCTCGACCCACAGCTCGACCCCGCGACGCTCGAGCTCGCCGGCGAGACGGTCGCCCAGCGGGTCGTCGCCGAGGCGCGAGGCCCAGGCGGCGCGGTGCCCGGCCGCCGCGACGCCGACCGCCACGTTGGCCTCCGCGCCGGCATGGGTGAGGGTCGCGGTGTCGGCGTCCGCGAGCGGTGCGCCGGTGGGGGTGATCAGGGCCATCGACTCGCCGACGCAGACGATCTCGGGCGCGGGGGAGGGGACGGGGAGGCTCATGAGGGGGTGACCGCCAGGGGTTCGGTGTCGGGATGCGGGCTCGCGTCGCGGTGACGCAGGTCGGGGAAGGCGCGGACGAAGACGATGGAGACCAGGAGGCCGACGCCGGCGAAGATCGTGGCGGCGAGGTAGGCGCCGCGCCAGTCGCCGACGTCGACGAGGAAGCCCGCGACGGCGGACCCCGCGGCGGCGCCGATCAGCTGCCCGGTTCCCGCCCAGCCGAAGGCCTCCGCTGTCTCGCTGAACTTGACGCTCGCGGTCGTGATGGCGAACAGGACCGCGAGCGCGGGGGCGATGCCGATGCCCGCCAGGATCAGGGTGCCCCCGAGCCAGAAGACGTTGAGCATGACCATGGTGAGCGCGAGCCCGACCGTGACGATGAGGAGCCGTCGGGCCATGGCCCACGGGCCGATCGGGATGTGGCCGAACGCGAGGCCTCCGGCCAGGCTGCCCGCCGAGAACACCGCGAGGATGAGGCCCGCCGCGAGGCTGCCGTGCTCGAATGTCGCGACGACGCCGACCTCCACGGCCGAGCAGGCGCCGATCAGGAGGAAGCCGATCACGGTGGCCAGCAGCACGGGGGGCTTGAGCACGACCGTGCCGAGAGCGTTGCGGCTGCGCGGGATGCGCACGCGCCCCACCTCGGGGGAGAGGATGAACCACGCGCCGCCGCCCACGAGCACGATCGCGACCAGCAGCAGCCCTTCGGTCGTGCCGATCTGGGTGGAGACCAGGGTGATGACGACGGGGGCGAGCACCCAGATGATCTCCTGCAGCGAGGCGTCGAGCGAGAAGAGCGGGGTGAGCTGACCGGCGTTGACGAGCTTGGGGTAGATCGTGCGCACAGCGGCCTGCACGGGAGGGGTGGAGAGCCCGGCGACCATGCCGAGCGCCATGTATCCCGGCACCGAGAGCGAGAGGACGGCCAGGCCGAGCACGGCGAGCACGCACACCGTCAGGGTGAGGGTGAGCACGCGACGCATGCCCCACGCGCCCATCCAGCGGCTGGTGATCGGCCCGGCGACGGCCTGCCCGACGCTGGTCGCGGCGAGCACGAGACCGGCCGATCCGTAGGAGCCGGTCTGCTGTTCGACGTGCAGCAGGATCGCCAAAGACATCATCCCGTTGGGGAACCGCGCGGTGAGCTGGGCGGCGATCATGCGCCCGACTCCCGGCGTGCGAAGGAGATCCCGATAGCCCGCCACCCGACAACGGTACCGGCCCGCGAGGGGGCTGCGGAGACGGCGTCGGGGACGACACGCCGCGACACGCCCGCGACACGCCGAAGAGCGAATTCCACAGGCATTCGGATGTCCGAGGCCCGGCGTACGGTGCCCCCTGTGGATGGATCTCTCCCAGCGTCTTCCCAGCCGCGATTTCACGCGGTTCGGGAGGGCTGCGAGCGCACCTCCGCCTGTGGAAGAAACGGTGGAGAACCTGTGTTGTATCAGTGGAGAGCGGTGGAAAAACTACACGGATGTAACTACTACCCCTTGTGGTCACTCCGAATGTCCGCACCCATATGTAGTATTGAGATCCCGGCGGGGGCCTGCCGGAGAAACCAGAGATTCGAGGGGAATCAGATGTCGATCACGGTCTACACCAAGCCTTCCTGCGTTCAGTGCAACGCCACCTACCGCGCCCTCGACGCCAAGGGCATCGAGTACGAGATCCACGACCTGTCGGAGGACCCGACGGCCCTGGAGCAGGTCAAGGCGCTCGGCTACATGCAGGCGCCGGTCGTCGTCACCGACGAGGACCACTGGTCGGGCTTCCGTCCCGACAAGATCGACGAGCTCGCCTCCCGCCTGGCGTGATCGGCCATGAGCGCCGTCGCGACCGCAGCGCCGCTCCT
Organism: Microbacterium sp. NPDC060132; assembly: GCF_042729675.1. Lineage (NCBI taxonomy): Bacteria > Bacillati > Actinomycetota > Actinomycetes > Micrococcales > Microbacteriaceae > Microbacterium > Microbacterium sp. NPDC060132. The sequence continues at coordinate 19,315 of NZ_JBHWXU010000002.1, forward strand.
GGTCTACTTCTCGAGCGTGTCGGGTAACACCGCGCGCTTCATCGAGAAACTCGGGTTCCCCGCCCGACGCATCCCCCTTCACCGCACGGACGAAGACCTCGTCGTTGACGAGCCCTTCGTGCTGGTCACCCCCACCTACGGTGGGGGTGCGGGGCGCGGCGTCGAGAAGGGCGCGGTGCCCAAACAGGTGATCCGGTTCCTCAACGACGAGCGCAATCGGCGCCACATCCGCGGAGTGATCTCCGCGGGCAACACCAACTTCGGCGACGCGTTCTGCCTCGCCGGCGACATCATCAGCCGCAAGTGCCACGTGCCTCACTTGTATCGGCTCGAGATCTTCGGCACACAGGACGACGTGGATCGCGTGAGCGACGGATTGGAACGACGGTGGGAACTTCAGTGACCGAGACGGTGGCCTTCAAGGTGAACCCCGCATACGAGGGGCTCGACTATCACGCCCTCAACGCGATGCTCAACCTGTACGACGCGAACGGCAAGATCCAGTTCGACGCCGACAAGCGCGCCGCGCGGGAGTACTTCCTGCAGCACGTGAACCAGAACACCGTCTTCTTCCACTCGCTCCGTGAGCGCCTGGACTACCTCGTGGAGAAGGAGTACTACGAGGGTGCGGTCATCGAGAAGTACTCGTTCGACTTCGTGCAGAAGCTCAACGACCTGGCCTACTCCAAGAAGTTCCGCTTCGAGACGTTCCTCGGCGCGTTCAAGTACTACACGAGCTACACGCTCAAGACGTTCGACGGCAAGCGCTACCTGGAGCGCTTCGAGGACCGCGTCGTGATGACGGCCCTCGCCCTGGCCGACGGCGACGAGAAGCTCGCGGTCAACCTGGTCGAGGAGATCATCTCCGGTCGCTTCCAGCCGGCCACCCCCACGTTCCTCAACGCGGGCAAGGCGCAGCGCGGCGAACTCGTCAGCTGCTTCCTGCTGCGCATCGAAGACAACATGGAGTCGATCGCCCGCGGCATCAACTCCGCGCTGCAGCTCTCGAAGCGCGGCGGCGGCGTCGCCCTGCTCCTGTCGAACATCCGCGAGGCCGGTGCGCCGATCAAGCAGATCGAGAACCAGTCGTCCGGTATCATCCCCGTCATGAAGCTGCTCGAAGACAGCTTCAGCTACGCCAACCAGCTCGGCGCGCGTCAGGGCGCCGGCGCGGTGTACCTCAACGCGCACCACCCCGACATCATGCGGTTCCTCGACACCAAGCGCGAGAACGCCGACGAGAAGATCCGCATCAAGACGCTGTCGCTCGGCGTGGTCGTGCCCGACATCACGTTCGAGCTCGCCAAGAACGACGAGGACATGTACCTGTTCTCGCCGTACGACGTCGAGAAGGTCTACGGCGTGCCGTTCGGCGACATCTCGGTCACCGAGAAGTACCGCGAGATGGTCGACGACCCGCGCATCAAGAAGACGAAGATCAACGCCCGCGAGTTCTTCCAGACCGTCGCCGAGATCCAGTTCGAGTCCGGCTACCCGTACGTCATGTTCGAGGACACGGTCAACAAGGCCAACCCCATCAAGGGGCGCATCAACATGTCCAACCTGTGCAGCGAGATCCTGCAGGTGAACACGCCGACCACGTACAACGACGACCTGTCGTACGACAGCATCGGCAAGGACATCTCGTGCAACCTCGGCTCGATGAACATCGCGCTGTCGATGGACGCCGACGACCTCGGCCAGACGGTCGAGACCGCGATCCGCGCGCTCACCGCGGTCAGCGACCAGAGTCACATCGGCTCGGTGCGCTCGATCGAAGACGGCAACGACCGCTCCCACGCGATCGGCCTCGGCCAGATGAACCTGCACGGGTACCTCGCCCGCGAGCACGTGTTCTACGGTTCGGAGGAGGGCATCGACTTCACGAACATCTACTTCTACACGGTGCTGTTCCACGCGCTGCGCGCGTCGAACAACCTCGCCATCGAGCGCGGCACCACGTTCGATGGGTTCGAGGACTCGACCTACGCATCGGGGGAGTTCTTCGACAAGTACATCGAGCGCGCCTGGGTCCCCGAGACCGAGAAGGTGAAGGAGCTCTTCGCCGGCAAGCACATCCCGACGCAGGAGGACTGGGCCGCGCTGAAGGCGTCGATCCAGGAGCACGGTATCTACAACCAGAACCTGCAGGCCGTGCCGCCCACGGGCTCGATCTCCTACATCAACAACTCCACGTCGTCGATCCACCCGATCGCGTCGAAGATCGAGATCCGCAAGGAGGGCAAGCTCGGTCGCGTGTACTACCCGGCGGCGTTCATGACGAACGACAACCTGGAGTACTACCAGGACGCGTACGAGATCGGCTACGAGAAGGTCATCGACACGTACGCCGCGGCCACGCAGCACGTCGACCAGGGCCTGTCGCTGACGCTGTTCTTCAAGGACACCGCCACCACGCGTGACATCAACAAGGCGCAGATCTACGCGTGGCGCAAGGGCATCAAGACGATCTACTACATCCGCCTGCGTCAGCTGGCGCTCGAGGGCACCGACATGACCGAGTGCGTCTCCTGCATGCTCTGACCGGCCTCCGCACCCCAAGGAACAACGAGAAATGACTCCGCACGAACCCCTCAAGCTGGTCGACAGCGTGCAGGCGATCAACTGGAACCGCATCCAGGACGACAAGGACCTCGAGGTCTGGAACCGCCTGGTGAACAACTTCTGGCTGCCCGAGAAGGTGCCGCTGTCGAACGACATCCAGTCGTGGAACACGCTCACTCCCGAGGAGCAGACGCTCACGATGCGGGTGTTCACCGGCCTGACGCTGCTCGACACCATCCAGGGCACCGTCGGCGCCGTGTCGCTCATCCCCGATGCGATCACTCCGCACGAGGAGGCCGTCTACACGAACATCGCGTTCATGGAGTCGGTGCACGCGAAGAGCTACTCGTCGATCTTCTCGACGCTGTGCTCGACGAAGGAGATCGACGAGGCGTTCCGCTGGTCGGTGGAGAACCCGAACCTGCAGAAGAAGGCGCAGATCGTCACGGACTACTACCGCGGCGACGACCCGCTCAAGCGCAAGGTCGCCTCGACCCTGCTGGAGAGCTTCCTCTTCTACTCGGGCTTCTATCTGCCGATGCACTGGTCGAGCCGGGCGAAGCTCACCAACACCGCCGACCTCATCCGCCTCATCATCCGTGACGAGGCCGTGCACGGCTACTACATCGGCTACAAGTTCCAGCGCGGGCTCGAGACGCTCGACCAGGCGCGCAAGGACGAGCTGAAGGACTACACGTTCTCGCTGCTCTACGAGCTGTACGACAACGAGGTGCAGTACACGCAGGACCTCTACGACGGCGTCGGCCTGACCGAGGACGTCAAGAAGTTCCTGCACTACAACGCCAACAAGGCCCTGATGAACCTGGGCTACGAGGCGATGTTCCCCTCGACGGTCACCAACGTGAACCCGGCGATCCTGTCGGCGCTCTCCCCGAACGCGGACGAGAACCACGACTTCTTCTCGGGGTCGGGCTCCTCGTACGTCATCGGCAAGGCCGAGGCCACGGAAGACGACGACTGGGACTTCTGAGTCCCCCGGCCGACGTCGACGATCGATAGGCCCCGCGACCCGCTCACCATGAGCAGGTGGCGGGGCCCTTCCGCGTGGACGTGCACCCGGCAGTCGTCACCGGGCGTCGCGCTCGTCGGCCAACCGGGCGCGGCGCTCCTCCTCGCGCTTGGAGTACGTGGCGGCCCGGATCGCCTCGTCGGACTCCAGGCCGGTGCCCAACGCCCCGCCGACAGTCGCCGCCGACGCGACGAACCAGGTGAGCACGAACAGATCGCCGAACTCGACGGACCGCCCGAGGTCTTCACTCATGACCGCGGGGTCGAGGACGAACAGCGCCCACGCCAGGTTCACGACGTAGAGCGTCAGATAGCAGATGACGATCCCGACGGTGAGGGTCAGCAGCGTCGAGGTGTTGTAGAGACGGGATCGCTCCCGCGCCGCGGGCGAGTCGTCGTCGGGTCGGTCCCACAGCCTGCCGTCGATCACGATCCAGGCGATGATGATCGCGATCGAGGCCACCGTCGCCGCCACCAGGCGCCAGGGCGACAGCGAGAGGGCGAGAGACCACACGGTCGGCTCGATGGTCGCCACCGCGCCGGTGGCGAGGGCGGCGACGAGCGCCGATTTGAGACCCGCGGCGAGCCGCCACGGGCGGTTGGCCAGCACCATGCCCAGGAGCACACGCCCCCGGGCGCTGAGCCGGGGGAGCGGCAGGCGCTGCTCTTCCGGCGAGACGGGTTCAGCCATCCCGTCCACGAGGCCCCGAACCGCGTGTCGTGCGCGGCGCTGCACCCGGAACCCTCCCAGTGCGGGAAGCGACAGGACGGCGGAGCGCCGTCGAGGGTGGACCGCTGCCAGGAGATAGCGGCCGTCGTCGTCGCGGAGCGGAAGCTCGGTGACGCCGATGACGAGGTCCCACCCGTGCTGATCGGCGTGCGAGCGGAGTCGCTCCAGAGCGACGTCCACATCCTCCGACCCGAGGGTGAACGGCTCGCTGACGAGCTCGACGATCCATCCGTCGGCCTCGGCGGCGAGCGGTGGAGTGAGGCCGGTCATCCGGCGCGCAACGGCGGTGGGCGACGCCGGATCCGCGACGAGACCCACTCTGATCGTCTCCATGCGCGGAACCTACACCCGCACCGCGCCGGGCCCAGGGCCTTGACAGCCCCGGACGAGTCCTCCTCCCGCGAGCGCAGCACGGCCTTCGCATGCGGGAGAGCCGCCCGCTACAGTCGTGGCATGGGAACCATGCAGTACGGGAGCGGCAGCGAGATCCAGATCGAGGACCGCGCCCTCGCACACCTCAAGGTCGCGATCGCGACCAAGCTCCGCCGCAACGAGAGCTTCACGCTCTCCTGGCGTCACCCCGAGGGCGATACGCCCGGTCGCTCGACCATCTGGCTGCACCCGTCCATCCCGCTCCGGTTCACGTTCGAGGAGCCGGAGACCCCGCAGCTCAACGTGAAGTGGATCCAGGCGCTGATGGTCGAGGCGAGCTCGTCCGGAGGTATCAGCCTGGTCGACGAAGTCATCGATGGTCCCGCCGAGTAAGCGCTCGGCGGTGCCGGCGTGGCACTGACCCGCGAGGCACTGCGCCGTGAGCTGGGGGAGGCCCTCGGTCGTCCCGTGTCGTCGGACACCGACTGGGCGGAGGCCTTCGCCGGGAGAGCGTCGACACCGCGCCTCCAGCTCGTCGCGCTGCTGCTGATCATGGACGTCAGCCCGCAGCTCGTGAACGGGTGGCGGCATCGATCGGCCGAAGACGATCTCATCCGATCCCTCCCGCGCAAGAAGCTGCCCTGGGACGCAGAGACCGCGGCGTTCGCCCTGCGCGCCGCGCTCGCCATCGATGCCATGAGCTATGTGTGCGCCCCGGCGCTGCGCGGCGCCAAGACGGCGACGGACGCCGGGCATCGGGATGCCGAGCTGTATGAGGCGCTCGAGGCCAGCGTGCAGCACCTCGACGGGCTGATGTCCGGACGGTTCGCCTCTCGCTACGGCGTCGACAAGGATCTCAAGGTCGCGCGCCGCCTGCGGGCGTCGTTCCTGCCGTCGGGAGTCCTCGACCTCACGGTGGTCGACGACGGAGACGAGTGGGCCGAGTCGGCACGACGACTCGCCCGCGCGCTGCCCGTGGATGACATCGAACCGATCGTGCGGCACCTGGCCGCGCTCGGACACAAGGCGCCGTCCCAGACCTGGCAGCGCCAGGCGCGGCAGCACGTGCAGTCCGACGCCGGCCGCCGTCTGGTGCGCGAGTGGATACGCGCCGCGGCCGAGACCGGGGTGGCCGCGGACGGCCATCTCTTCACGCCGTCGAACGAGGATCTCGTGCGCGCGGCCGTCGTCGCCGCGCGCTGGCTGTCCTCGGACGACGTACCCGCGCCGCTACTCGGCGCGCTCGCCCGCCAGGGCGCCGCCACGCGACCCCCGCAGACCGAGTCGCTCGCCCTGCGGGTGGCGACCGCGGCGATCGACAGTCTGGTGCAGCGCGATGCGCCCGCCGACACCGCAGAGATCGAGGCGCTGCTGGAGAGCATCGCACGCCGCGATCTGGTGAAGCGCATCGGAGCGGCGCTCGGCTCGGAGGCGACGGCCCGAGCGGCGACGCGCGACGACGACTTGAAGCGGGAGAAAGCGGCGGCCGTACGGGCCAAGGCGAATCCGATCCCCCGGGTGCTGCGTGGTGAGGTCGATCGACTGTTGCGCGACCACGTCGACGGCACGATGCGCGGATTCGGCTTCCGCAAGTCGGGGCGCACCTGGCGGCGGACCGTGGAGGACCGCGTCGAGGTCATCGACTTCTTCTCCAGCGGCCTGCACATGAGCGTGCACTACGGCGTGCTGTTCCCGGCGCTGCATCCGGAGGACGGCGTCGCCGCCCACCGCGACCCGCAGCGGGTGAAGCCCTACCAGCTCGATGTGTCGATCGTGGAGAGCGCGTGGTTCGCGGAGGAGGACACCCTCGAGCGGCTGGCCGCCCGCGTGCGCTCGGCCATCGTGCCGTTCCTGGGCGCCTGCGGCGACCGGGCTCGGCTCGCGGCGGTGCTCACCACAGGGGAGGGCATCCCGGCTGCGGAGGGCGTGCGGGATCCGGTGACCGGCCACACCGAGACGACGCTCCACCTGCGCACCCGACCGTTCACGCCCGGCATCGCGCTCGGCGCCCTGTCGTGCGTGGCCGGGGACCGGCTCTCCGCGCAGGCGTGGCTCGACGACGCCGATGCCGCGGTCGATCCCCTGAGCCATCCACGGTCGAAGGCGGAGATCGACTACTGGCGCCGGCGCCTCGCGGCCACGGAGTGAGGGCGCCGCGGCGGGTGTCCTCGCGTCAGGACGCCGGGTACGGCTGCGCGGTCAGCTGCCGTGCGAGGTGTGCCGCGTTGCGCGCGGCCGTCTGGATGGCCGAGGCCACCTTCTCCGGGGTCTCCTCGAGGTCTTTGTAATCGACCGTCTGCATCGCCTCGCCGTTCCAGTACACCGAGGCCTGGGCGGGGATCGTGTAGCCGATGTCGTCGAGCGCCTGGAACAGGATCGCCGAGATGTGGTGGGCGCCGTCCTCGTTCCCGAGCACGCCGGCGATCGCGACCTTGTCGAACAGGATCGGGCGGCCCTGGTCGTCGGTCTCGCTCAGCTCGGCGTCGAGCCGCTCGAGCACGCGCTGCGCCACGCTCGAGTGCTGGCCCATCCAGGTCGGCGTCACGAACACGAGGATGTCCGCCGCCAGCACCCGCCGACGCAGAGTCGGCCACTGGTCGCCGTCGCCCATGTCCTTCTCGACGCCGGGGCGGATGTCGAAGTCGACGGCCCGCACCACGTCGCCCGAGACGTCATGAGCGGACAGGGCGTCGAGCAGCTGGCGCGAGAGGAGATCGGAGCTCGACTCCGCGGGGGAGGGCTTGAGCGTGCAGGAGATCGCGAGGGCGGTGAGCGTACTGGTCATGCGACGATCACACCAGGGCCGGAGACCGCGGCACAGGGCCTTCCCGGGCCCGGGCTATCCTGGTAGGGCACCGACGACAGGAGATCCCGTGATCCTCAGCTTCTTGTTCTTCATGATCCTCTTCCTCGGAGGCTTCTGGCTGCTGGGGATCGCGCACGAGCTTCCCGACACTGCCGCCGCGCTCACCTTCTGCGCCGGCATCATCCTGGTCTCGCTCGCCCTCGGTTTCGCGATGCGGCAGCGCGGTTCGGCCACGCGCCGCTCCAAGAACTGGACCGGCAGCCCGACCGAGTGAGGCCGACCCCGTCGGCGCGATCGCTCAGCGCCGACGGGACAACCGCGCCTCCAGGTTCGCCCGGACCGCGGGCCACTCGGGCTCGATGATGGAGTACTCGACGCTGTCGCGGAGCGCGCCGTTGCGGTAACGACTCATCGCGCGCATCACGCCGTCCTGCTTGGCGCCCAGTCGCTCGATCGCCGTGCGCGACTGGAAGTTGACCCACTGCGTGGTGAGCCCCACGCGGAACACCCCGAGCGTTTCGAACGCGTGCCGCAGGAGCAGCAGCTTCGACTCCGCGTTGGTTCCGGTTCCGTGCGCGGACGGGCGGTTCCAGGTGTAGCCGATGTGGAGCCGGGGCACGTCGGCGACGATGTCGTAGTACGACGTGAGGCCGAGGATCCGTCCGCTCGCGTCGATCGCGGTGAACGGCAGCATCTCGCCGCGGTCGACGAGCCCGAGCCGCCGATCCACCTCCGCGGCCACGCCGTCGGGCTCCGGGACCGACGTGTACCACGCCGTCTTCCACAGCTCGCCCTCGCGGACGGCGTCGACCAGCCCGTCGATGTGGGAGCGATCGAGGGGACGCAGCTCGACGAGGTCGCCGGTCAGGGTCACGGGGGCGGGCGGGACGAGGAAGGCCATGTCCCCATTCAACCAGTGCGATGCGGGGGGACCTCACGCCGCCCGGGTCGCGGTGGTCCCCTGGCGCAGCAGACGCTGGAAGGCGACGACGATCTCGACAGTGACATCGAGCTCGAAGGCGAGGCTCGCGAGGTGCGCGCCGCGAGCCCGCTCGGCGGCGGCATACGCCTGCGGTGTGAGGAGGAGCCGGGCGGCCCACTCGTCCGCCGCCCGTTCCTGGCGTTCGCGGGTGTGGGGGACCTCGGTGGGTCGATGACCGAGATGTGCGTGACCCAGCTCATGCGCCAGCACGCTGCGGGCCGTCCGTCTGCTCATGCCCGGCGCGAGGCGGATGGTGCCGGTCGCGGGATCGAACCCGCCGCGCGTGCGTCCCGGGCGCTCGATCACGCGCAGACCGAGGTCTTCGGCGCGCAGGAGGAGCTGCTGCATGTGCGTCCTCCCACGGTCGTCGGCGTCAGTCGTAGAGGTCGTCGGTGTCGGCGTCGTGCCGCTCGTCGGATTCGAAGGCGACCTCGCGGGTATTGTCGCGCGGGGTGGCGACATCGGCGGTGCGGCGCAGGGGAGTGATGATGGCGGTGGTGCCGTCGGCGTCGAGGCGCTCCTCGGCTCTCGCGACCAGGACGTGCGGCTCGATCCCGAGAGTCGCGCACACGGCATAGACCACGGGCACCGGGATCGCGCGCTTTCCGGTGACGTAGTTGTCGAGGGCGCTGCGTGCGATCCCCACGCTGCGCGCCATCGCCGCGATGCTGCTGCGCGCGGCGGCGATCTCGGCCCGCATCTGCCGCCCGACGGCCTCGTTGAACTGCTCGGCAGGTGTCCTCATTCGGCACACCCTAGCAGCGCTCCGAGATCAAGATGCCGTCATATCGGTTCATTCTTCCCGAGTGAGTGTCCGCGTGTGGGGGTAGTGTCGGCGTATGGGGACAGAACTGAGTCACACGATGGCATCGACGGTGGAGGCGGCGCGACTGCACGCCGGAGTGTCGCTCGACCGGCTGGCGGATCGATCAGGCATCTCCGCTCGTCGACTGCACGACCTCTTCGACGCGCGCGTGGACTTCACCATGGTCGACCTCGCGCGCATCGCGGCGGCGCTCGACATCCCGGTGACGGACCTCCTGCCGTTCTCGACTGCCGTGGACCCGTGAGTGCGCGATAGCGTGGCGACCATGAAGACCGTGCCCTTCGGAACCGCCACCGCCCCCGCCGTCATCGCCGGGATGATGCGTATCGCCGACAAGGACGACGCCCACATCCGCGAGCTGTATGCGACAGCCCGCGAGGCCGGCATCGACTTCTTCGACCACGCCGACATCTACGGCGGTGCGATGCACCGCTGTGAGGCCCGCTTCGCGGAGGCGCTCGCCCTCAGCCCGGGCGAGCGCGACGAGATCGTGCTGCAGACCAAGTGCGGCATCGTGCCGACGCAGGGGATGTTCGACTTCTCCTACGACCACATCGTCACCCAGGTCGAGGGATCGCTCGCGGCGCTGCGCACCGATCGCATCGACGTCCTTCTGCTGCACCGACCGGACGCGCTCGTCGAGCCCGACGAGGTCGCGCGCGCGTTCGACCACCTCGAGTCCTCCGGCAAGGTCAGGGCGTTCGGCGTCTCGAATCACACCCCGTCGCAGATCGACCTGCTCCGCACGGCCGTCCGCCAGCCCCTGATCGCCAACCAGCTGCAGCTGTCGCTCACCCACGCGCCGATCATCGCGCAGCCGGTCGCAGCGAACATCGGCGGACACGACCAGAGCATCGTGCGCGACGGCGGCGGCATCGTCGACTACTGCCGGCTGAACGGCATCACGGTGCAGGCGTGGTCGCCGTTCCAGAGCGGCACCGACGCCGGTGTCTTCCTGGGGAGTCCGGAGTATGCCGAGCTGAACGCCGTGATCGACCGGCTCGCGGCCCAGTACGGCGTCGAGCCGATCGCGATCGCCACCGCGTGGATCACGCGGCACCCCGCCGGGATGCAGGTCGTGCTGGGGACCACGACCCCCGAGCGCGTGCGGGACGCGGCGGCCGGCGCCGACGTCGTCCTCACGCGGCCCGAGTGGTACGAGCTGTTCCGCGCCGCCGGGCATCTCCTGCCCTAGGGCGGCGCGGCGCACGACCCGTCGTCTACCCTGAACTCATGCCGTTCCTGTTCTCGCTGCTGATCATCGCGCTGATGGTCGGTGCGCTGATCGACATCATCACCCGCGACGACGGGCAGGTGAAGCACCTGCCCAAGATGGTGTGGCTGATCATCGTGATCCTGCTGCCGCTCGTCGGAAGCCTGCTGTGGTTCGCGCTCGGACGCGAGTACGGCGAGGGCGGCGTCGCGATCCCCCGGATGCGGAGGGCCGAACGACCCGCCGCACCCACCGTGACGGCGCCCCCCTCCCGGCCCCGCGACACCCGCACGACGGAGCAGCAGATCGCCGACCTCGACCGCGAGATCGAGGAGTGGCGGTTGCGCGAGGAACTCGAGAAGCGGCGACGCGACGACGGCGACGCGCCCGCGGCGGGAGCGTAGACGGTTCGGAGACCGGCCGTTCGAGACGGTCCTGGCTCGGGGTGCGCGTCGGTGCCATCATGCCGGTATGAGCGCACCCGTGAACGTGGAGAACTTCGCCGTCGCCGAGACTCACCGCATGATGTCCGACCTGCAGCGCGATGCCGGGGGCGTGAACCGGTTCCGACACAACAGGGAGCCGGCCGCGATCGAGCATCAGACGGTCATCCGGCTCAACCGCGACACGCTCTACAGCTTCGCCGTCGTCGACATCCGCGCGGGGGCGACGCTCACGATCCCGGACCACGGCGATCGCTACCTCTCGGCGATGGTCGTCAACGAACGCCACTACGTGGACGCCGTCTTCCACGACCCCGGAGAGTACCGGCTGACCACCGAGCGGTTCGGCACACCCTACGTCGTGGTCGCGGTGCGCATCCTCGTCGACCCGGAAGACCAGGCAGACGTGGCCGTCGTGACGGCGCTCCAGGATCAGCTCGGGATCGACAGTGCGTCCGCCGAGCCCTTCCCCCTCCCCGACGACGACCCCGCGGACCTGGACGAGACACGCGGGGCGCTGCTGACTCTTGCGCGGAACCTGCGCGGCTTCGACCGCATGTTCGGGGCCGAGGCCGAAGTCGATCCGATCCGTCACCTGATCGGAACCGCGGCGGGGTGGGGAGGGCTGCCCTCCTGGGAGGCTCAGTACATCGGCGTCGACCCGCGGCTGCCGCGGGGGCGGTACGAGCTCCGAGTGGTCGACGTTCCCGTGGACGGGTTCTGGTCCATCTCGGTGTACAACGCCGACGGCTTCTTCGAGCCGAACGACCGCGGTGCCTACACGATCAACAACATCACCGGAGTCCGGGACGACGACGGCGCCATCACGGTGCGGTTCGGCGACCACCCCGACGGCGTGCCGAACGTGATCCCGATTCCGGAGGGGTGGAACTACCTCGTGCGTCTGTACCGTCCGCGGGCCGAGCTCCTCGACGGGAGCTGGACGTTCCCGGCCCTGCAGCGTTCGGTGTGACCCTCGCCGGAGGCGTCGACCTGATCGCGCGCCGGGGTGCGATCAGGTCGACGCGGCGAAGGAGGAGCGCAGCGCCTCATCGAGGTCGGGATAGCGGAACGTGAAGCCCGCGGCACGGAGCTTCTCGGGCAGCACCCACCGGCTCTTCAAGACGAGCTCGGTCTCGGTGCGGATGCCGATCGCGCCCAGCTCCAGCATCCACCGCGGCGTCGGCGGGCCGAGACGCACCCCCAGCGCGCGACGCACGGCCGCCATGAAGGCGACGTTGTCCACGGGGTTCGGCGACGCGGCGTTCACCGGACCCTCCAGCGCCGGCGTCTGCTCCAGGAACTCCACGATCCGAGCCACATCGTCGAGGTGGATCCAGCTGAACCGCTGGCGACCGCGGCGTGCGCCGAAGCGATGCGCGGTGCCGGCCTCCCGGCGCGCACGGCTCACCGGCCAGCGCCCGTCGTACTGCGGACCACCGAGGCCCAGGCGGGCGAGGGTGCGCAGCGGGCCGAGCACTCCGCCGTCGCCCAGCACGATCGCGCTGCGCAGGGCGACACGGCGCGTGCCGGGCAGCGCGCCCGTGAACAGCTCCCGCTCCCAGGCCTTCGCGACCTCGACCGAGAAGCCGCTGCCGAGCTCGCCGTCCGCCTCGGTCATCGGCCGGTCCTCGGCGTGGCGGTAGATCGTCGCGGTGGACGAGTTGATCCACAGGGCGGGCGGGGCCGAGGCGCGCGCGATCGCGGTGCGCAGGGCGGCGGTGGTGTCGAGCCGGGAGCGGAAGATCTCGGCGCGGTTCGCCGGCGTGTACCGGCAGTTGACGCTCTTGCCCGCGAGGCCGAGGACGAGCGCGGAACCCTCGACCGCGGCGTCGATCCCGGCCTGGTCGGTCCAGGCGAGGTCGGCGCCCGCGCGAGAGACCGTGACGACCTCCCGCCCCTGCCCGCGCAGGCGTTCGGTGAGGTACTGCCCCATGAATCCGGTGGACCCGCCCACCACGACCCGTCCTGTGCTCATGCGCGGTCATCCTCCGGTGGTCGGGGCTCGGCACCCGAGGTGGGGCGGAGCAGGCGGTCCAGCAGTGTCAGCGCCTCGTGCTGCGGGGCGTCGGGGTCGAGCAGCCACTGCGTCTGCAGGCCGTCCGAGGCGGCGATGACCAGGGCCGCGACCGCCTCGGGGTCGGCGTCGTCGCGGATGCGCCCCTCGCGCTGCTGCTGCCGCACGGTCGCGGCGATGCTCGCTCGCAGTCGCGCGAACCGGTCGGTGGCGAACTCCCTCGCCGCCGGATGGCCCTCCTCCAGCGCGGAGGCCACCAGGGCCGAGTACAGCTGCACGAGGCCTGGCACCTCGCGGTTGACCCTGGCCGACAGGATCATGCTCTCCACGGGCGTCGCGTCGTCTCGCGCCTCGGGGTGCCGGCCAGGGGCGTTGCTCTCGCGGTAGACCGCGACCAGGAGCTCCTCCAGGGAGCCGAAGTAGTGCGTGAGCGCGGCGTGCGTGACGCCGACCTCGCTGGCGATCGCGCGCAGGCTCGTGCGGTCGGCGCCGCGGGTCGCGAACACCTCGATCGCGCGGTCGAGGATCTCCTGCCGACGCGCGATCCCCTTGGCGTAGGCGCCGCGGGCGCGTGGGCGCTCGGGACCGTCGGCGGAGGAGGGGGGCATGGGCCGAGTCTAGTGCGACCAAAACTTCCATGTGGAGGTATTCGGTGATAGCGTGCCAGCGCGGGGCACCACCCGCGAGTCGCCGACGACCCGAGGAGCACGACCGATGACGATCCAGACGTCCCTGCAGCTGTTCACCATCCGCGAGCAGCTGGAGGCCGACCTCGACGGCACTCTCGCCGCCGTCGCCGCGCGCGGGTTCACGGCCGTCGAGCCGTACGACTTCGTGCGCAGGGCCGAGGCGATGGCCGCCGCGCTCGCCGCCGCCGGCCTCACCGCGCCCTCCGGACACGCGTTCCTGGCGTCGGAGTCGTTCGTCAACCCGGACGGCAGCGGCACCACCCTGCCCGTGCCCGCGCCCGCCGAGGTGTTCGCGGCGGCGAAGACGCTCGGCATGCACACCGTGATCGACCCGTACACCGAACCTGCCCGCTGGGAGTCGGTGGAGCAGATCGCCGAGACCGCCCGACTGCTCAACGCCGCGGCCGAGGTCGGCGCCGCGATGGGCGTGCGCGTCGGCTACCACAACCACGCCCACGAGCTCGAGGCCGCGTTCGACGGCGTGACGGGGCTGGAGGTGCTGGCGGGCCTGCTCGACGACCGCGTGGTGCTGGAGGTGGACCTCTACTGGGTGGCGCGCGGTGGGGTCGACCCCGAGGCCCTGCTGGAGCGCCTGGGCGACCGCGTGATCGCGGTGCACGCCAAGGACGGCACGCTCGACCCCGCCCTGCTCGACGCCTACCCGCCGGCGGACCAGGTGCCCGCGGGCGACGGCGCCGTCCCGCTCGTGGCGGCCATCGCGGCGGCCCCCGCGCTCGAGCTCGCCATCGTGGAGTTCGACCACTACGAGGGCGACCTGTTCGACGCGATCGAGCGCAGTCGGCGGTTCCTCGACGCGGAGGTCGCGGGCTGATGGGGCGCGCAGGCGACGCGGTCGGCGTCGGCATCATCGGCGCGGGCAACATCAGCGACCAGTACCTGCAGAACCTGACCCGGTTCCCCGACGTGCGGGTGCTCGCGATCGGCGACCTCCTCCCGGAGCGCGCCCGCGCTCAGGCCGAGGCGTACGGCGTGCCGCGGGCGGGCGGCGTGGACGTGGTGCTCGACGACCCCGACATCGCCGTGGTCGTCAACCTCACGATCCCGGCCGCGCACGTCGCGGTGTCCGAGGCGATCATCCGCGCCGGGAAGCACGTGTGGACGGAGAAGCCGCTCGGCGTGAGCCGGGAGGAGGCCAGCCGGCTGCTGCGCACCGCCGAGGCGGCCGGACGGCGCATCGGCGCCGCGCCCGACACGGTGCTCGGCCCCGGGGTGCAGACCGCGAAGCGCGCGATCGCCCGCGGCGACATCGGGCGGCCGCTGTTCGGGCAGACGACGTTCCAGTGGCAGGGACCGGAGATCTTCCACCCGAACCCGGCGTTCCTCTACGCCAAGGGCGCCGGTCCGCTGCTCGACATGGGTCCGTACTACGTCTCGACGCTCGTGCACGTGTTCGGCCCGGTGGCGGCGGTCGCCGCGCTCGGGCTGCAGGGTGCGCCGACCAGGCGGGTGCAGGTCGGCGAGCTCGCCGGGCAGGAGTTCCCCGTCGAGATCCCGTCGACGCTGAGCGTGCTGCTCGACTTCGAGGGTGGCGGCCAGGCCCAGAGCCTCTACAGCACCGACTCGCCCCTCGTGCGGCAGGGCATCGTGGAGATCACCGGGACCGAGGGCACGATCACGATCCCCGACCCCAACACCTTCGGGGGACCGATCACGATCACCCGCCCGCTCGCGCGCCACTTCGTGCCGCCGGAGCCCGTGGAGCAGGAGATCGTCGACGTCGCCCAGGAGGGCGTGCTCGCCGGTCGCGGCATCGGCCTGTTGGACATGGTCCGCTCGATCGCGGACGACCGCCCGCACGTCGCCACGGGCGAGTTCGCGTACCACGTGCTCGACACGCTGCTGTCGATCGAGGAGGCCGCGGAACAGCGCCGCTTCGTCGAGGTGGCCAGCACGCTCGATCAGGTCGGCGCGCTGTCGGCCGACTTCGACCCCTTCGCCGCGACATAGCGGTCGACGCTCGCGGGGGAGAGCACCTCGCGGGCGACCATGATCGCCGCCCCCAGCACCGCGGCCCGGTCTCCGGCCTGGGACTGCACGATGGCCAGGTGCTGGGTGGCGAGGGGGATCGACCGGCGGTACACGACCTCGCGGACACCGGCCAGCAGATGCTCACCGGCCCGCGCGATGCTGCCGCCCAGCACGATGATCGACGGGTTGAGGAGGTTCACGACGGTGGCGAGCACCTCGCCCACGTCGCGGCCCGCCTGCCGGGTCGCCTCGATCGCCGCCGCGTTGCCTCCGCGCACCAGGTCGACGACGTCGGAGGCGCTGTGCACCTCGTGCCCCGCCGCGCGCAGCGCGATCGCGAGGGCCGAGCCGCTGGCCAGGGCCTCGAGGTCGCGCTCGTCGTCCGGATCGCGCTCGGATCCCGCCCCCCGCGGCACCTGCACGTGGCCCATGTCGCCCGCCGAGCCCTGGGCTCCGCGCTGCAGCTGTCCACCCGCGATGATGCCGGCGCCGATGCCCGTGGACACCTTGACGAAGATCAGGTCGTCGACGCGCGGCCAGCTGGTGGCCTGCTCGCCGAGCGCGAGGATGTTCACGTCGTTGTCGACCAGCACGGGCACGTCGAAGGTCCGCTGCACATAGGCGGGAACGTCGAAGCGGTCCCACCCCGGCATGATCGGCGGGTTCGTGGGCCGTCCGGTCGAGTGCTCGACGGGGCCGGGCACCCCGATGCCGACGCCGACCAGCGGTAGTCCGTCCGCGGTCGCCGCGAGCAGCGCGGCGCCGTCGGCGAGGATGGTGTCGAGGAGCTTCTCGGGGCCGTCGCCGATGTCGATCGTGCGCGTGCGGGCGTCGAGGATGACACCGGACAGATCGGCGACCGCGACCGTGGCGTGCGTGGCCCCGAGGTCGACCGCGAGCGAGAGTCCGGCGCGGGGATTGAAGGCCACCCGCGCGGGCGGGCGTCCGCCCGTGGAGGCGGCTTCGCCCGCCGGCCGCAGGAGCCCGGCGGCGAGGAGCGCGTCGACACGGAGGGCGACGGTCGAGCGGGCGAGTCCGGTGAGCGCCGCGAGCTCGGCCTTGGTGCGCGCCTGGCCGTCGCGGAGGATCTGGAAGATCTCGCCCGTCCCCGGGGAGGGCACCGTGACCGGCCTCAGCACGTCAACCATTCGGTCAGTAAACCACAGCACTTCGGAGTGCAGAGGCAGAACTTCGAATTCGGTTCGAACAACTTTTGACGAAAAGCTAGCAAAAGTCGTTCGGAGTGTGTCAGACTCCCCGACATGACAACGGATGTCACAGACACCGGTCTCGGGACGATCCGAGCCGGCATCCTCGGCGGGGGATTCATGGCCCGCGTCCACCGCGCGGCAGCGCGCGACGCAGGGGGAGAGCTGCGGGCGATCGCCACCCGGTCGGCCGCGGGCGGACGCGATGCGGCGCAGGCACTGGGGGCCGAGCGGGCGGAGGTCGACGCCGACGCCCTCCTCGACGCCGACGACATCGACGTGGTGCACATCTGCACCCCCAACGCCACGCACGCCGACCTCGCGCGCCGCGCGCTGCACGCCGGCAAGCACGTGATCTGCGAGAAGCCGCTCGCGACCACCGCGGACGACGCCCGCGAGCTCGCGGAGGCGGCCGCCGCGGCCGGCCTCATCGGCGCCGTCCCCTTCATCTACCGCTACCACCCCATGGTGCGCGAGGCCAGGGCCCGCATCGCCAGGGGAGAGGCGGGAGACCTGCTCACCCTCGACTGCTCCTACCTCCAGGACTGGATGCTGCTGCCCGGCGACGACGACTGGCGCGTGAGGTCTGAGGCAGGCGGCGCCTCGCGCGCCTTCGCCGACATCGGCTCGCACCTGTGCGACCTGATCGAGTTCGTCACGGGAGAGCGCATCCGTGCCCTCAGCGCCCGCAGCCGCCGCGTCTACGCGGAGCGCGGCGGGCACGCCGTCGACACCGAGGATCTCGTCGCCGTGCTCGTCGAGACCGGCTCCGGCGCGCTCGGCACGCTGCTCATCTCGCAGATGGCACCGGGGCGGAAGAACGCCCTCACCCTGGAGCTGCACGGCTCGCGGCAGAGCCTGCGGTTCGAGCAGGAGCGCCCGGAGGAGCTCTGGGTCGGGATGCGCGAGGAGTCCCGGCTGCTGCTGCGCGACCCCGCGACCGCCGGCGCCGATGCGGCCCGGCTGCAGCGGGTGCCAGCGGGGCATGCGATGGGCTATCAGGACGCGTTCAACGGCTTCGTCGCCGACGTGTACGCCGCGATCGGCGGGGCCCGACCGGACGGACTCCCGACCTTCGCCGACGGACACCGCTCCGCCGTGCTCACCGAGGCCGTGCTCGACTCGGCGGCGCACGACGGCCGATGGGTGGAGGTGACGGCATGACCGCCACGACGACGCAGCCCGTGCTCGCGGCGCGCGGCATCCGCAAGTCGTTCTTCGGCGTGGAGGTGCTGCACGGCGTCGACCTGGACGTGCGACCGGGTGAGGTGCACGGCCTCGTGGGCGAGAACGGTGCGGGCAAGTCCACGCTCATGAAGATCATCGCCGGAGTGCAGCCCGCCGACGAGGGCACCCTGACGTACCTCGGCGAAGAGGTGCACCACGCGCACCCGCGTCAGGCCATGGACGCGGGCATCGTGACCGTGTTCCAGGAATTCACCCTCCTGCCCGAGCGCACGGTCGCGCAGAACGTGTACCTCGGACGTGAGCCGCGCCGGGCGGGCTTCGTGGACGTGCGCGGCATGAACGCGAAGACGAGCGCACTGCTCGACGACCTCGGAGTGTCGTTCATCGACCCGCAGGCCCGCGTCGGCTCGCTCACCGTGGCCGAGCAGCAGATCGTCGAGATCGTGAAGGCCCTGTCGTTCGACGCCCGGGTCATCTCGATGGACGAGCCGACGGCGGCACTCAGCGACCGCGAGGTCGAGCTGCTGTACGCCATCATCCGCCGGCTCACCTCGCGCGGGGTCGCGGTGCTCTACGTGTCGCACCGGCTCAAGGAGATCTTCGACCTCTGCGACCGCATCACCATCCTCAAGGACGGCGCCCTCGTGTCCACCGACGACACCGCGGCGCTCACGACCGACGAGCTCGTGCGGCGCATGGTCGGGCGCTCCATCCAGTCGTACTTCCCCGACGCGCTCGAGGGCACCGCGGTGGGGGAGCCGCGGCTCGAGCTCGACGGCTGCGGCAACGCCTACGTGGACGGGGTGTCGCTCACGCTGCGCGCCGGCGAGATCGTCGGCGTCGCCGGGCTCCAGGGCTCCGGACGCACGGAGCTCGTGGAGGGCGTGTTCGGCATCCAGGCGTTCACGCGCGGCACGATGCGCATCGACGGCGCCCCCGTGCGCATCACCGGCCCCCGGGCGGCCGTCCGTGCGGGGCTCGCGCTCGTGTCGGAGGACCGCAAGGCGCAGGGCCTCGCGCTCGGCCAGTCGGTGCTCGACAACGCCCTGCTGGTCGTGCGCAGCGTGTTCGCCGGGCGCACGGCCGCGTCGCGCCGCGAGGTGCCCGGCGTGCTCAGCGCGCTGGAGGTGTCGTCGCGCGGGCTCGACCAGGAGGTGCGGTACCTCTCCGGCGGCAACCAGCAGAAGGTCGTGCTCGCGAAGTGGCTGCTCACCGGACCGCAGATCGTGCTGTTCGACGAGCCGACACGCGGCATCGACGTGGGCGCGAAGTACGCGGTGTACGAGCTGATGCGCCAGCTTGCGGCGCAGGGCACGGCCGTGCTGATGGTCTCGAGCGAGCTGCCGGAGGTGATCGGCATGAGCGACCGCATCCTGGTGATGCACGACGGGGAGCTGGTCGCCGAGCTGCCCGCGGGCTCCGCGGAGCACGAGATCCTCGCCGCGGCGACCGGTGCGGATGCGCGCCCCTCGACCGAGGGAGGCCAGCGATGACCACCGCCACCCGCCCCCGGCTGCGCATCGACTCCACCGTGATCGTGCTCGGCATCCTCGTGCTGACCCTCGTGGTCGGGGCGATCCTCGTCGCGACCGTCGGCCGCAACTTCCTCAGCCCCGGCAACATCCGCGACGTGCTGACCGGCATGAGCGTGCTCGGACTGGTCGCGATCGGGCAGACGCTCGTGGTGCTCGGGGCGTCGCTCGACCTCTCCGTCACCTACGTCATCAGCCTGTCGAGCCTGCTCGCGGCCACCCTGATGAACGGCAACCCCGGCAACATCCCGGTCGCCGTGGCCGTCACGCTGCTGGTGTGCGCGGGCATCGGGCTGCTCAACGGCGTGATCGTGACGGTACTCAAGGTGAATGGCTTCATCGCCACGCTCGGCGTGGGGCTGATCCTCCAGGGCATCCTCAACACGAACTTCGAGGGCTCGGCGGGCAACGTCCCCTGGGCGTTCCAGCTGATCGGCGCCACCGGCGTCGGGCCCGTCCCGGTGTCGACGATCATCATGATCGTGCTCGCCGTGGTGGTCTGGGTGCTGCTGAACCGCACCCGCACCGGCGCGCACCTGTACGCCGTAGGCGGAGACCCGGAGATCGCACGGCTCAGCGGCGTGCGCACGCGGATGCCGCTGATCTGGGCGCACGTGCTGTGCTCCGTGTTCGCGGGGCTCGCCGGACTGCTGCTCGCGAGCCGCCTCGGCGTCGGGAGCCCGACCGTCGGGCAGCAGGGCGGCTATGCGCTGCTCTCGATCGCCGCGGTCGTGCTGGGCGGCACGCTGCTCCTCGGCGGCCGCGGCTCCATCTGGGGCACGATCGGCGGCGTCGCGATCCTCGCGGTGGTCGACAACGTGATGAGCGTGCTGCAGGTGAACCCGTTCCTGAAGGACGTGGTGCGCGGCGTGGTCATCGTCGCGGCGGTCGCGGTGTACAGCCGTCGCGCGATCGTGCGGCGTCGCCCGCGCTTCGGCGCCGGGGGCACGCGCACCGGGGGCGATGCGGCGGCCAAAGCCGCGGAGGCCGAGATGGCGGCGGCGGCGCGGGAGCTCGCGCCCAGTCCCGGCTCCACGACGGAAGGAACGCGCTCATGAAGGCCCTGCGCACCCTCGTCAGCCCGCGCGGCGCCGTGTTCCTGCTGCTGGTGGTGCTGCTCGTCGCGGTCACGATCCTCAACCCGAGCTTCGCCGAGCCGGGGCAGTTCATGCGGTTCCTGCAGCGGGTCGCACCCATCGCCATCGTCGCGATCGGGCAGTACTTCGTGATCATCGCCGGCGAGTTCGACCTGTCGCAGGGCTCGCTCATCACGGCGCAGGTCATCATCGCCGGCAACCTGGTGGGCCAGGACGACGCCCGCACCATCCCGGTGCTGCTGCTCATGGTGGTCTTCGCGGTGGCCGTCGGGCTCGTGAACGGCCTGATCACGACGCTGCTGAAGGTGCCGTCGTTCATCGTGACGCTCGGCATGATGCTCGCGCTGCTCGGCGGGGTGATGTGGTGGACAGGGGGAGCGGCCACCGGAAACCCCGCCGACAGCTTCCGCGAGATCGGACGTGGCGGCCTGCGCGACGTGCCGCTGCTGGACTTCATCCCGTGGGCGGTGCTGCTGCTGATCGTGTGGCTCGCGCTGGGCATCGTCCTCACGAAACGGCCGCTCGGCAAGACCCTCATCGCCATCGGCGACAACGCCAGGGCCGTGGACTACGCCGGTGCCCGCCGCGCCTGGGTCACCACGCGCGCGTTCGTGATCTCCTCGCTCTCGGCCACGCTGTCGGCCGTGCTGCTGGTCGGCTATGCGGGCGTGCACCCGTCGGTCGGCCGCGGCTACGAGTTCACCGCCATCACGGCGGTCGTGCTCGGCGGCGTCGTGCTCGGCGGTGGCCGGGGCTGGATCGTGGGCGCGGTCGCCGGGGCGTTCACGCTCGAGGCGCTGTTCATGCTCCTCAACATCGCGGGCGTGCCGTCCACGCTGCGCGACGCCGTGCAGGGCGTCATCATCATCGCTGCGGTGGCCTACTCCGCCGTCGCCTTCCGTGCCCGCCGCGCACGCGGCCCCCAATCCGCGGCGCCGGAGCCCGCGGAACCCGAACCAGCGGCGCCCGTGACCCACGGGGCCGCCACGACCTCACGCACCATCCACACAGAAACCAGAGGAGATTAGCAATGCGACGATCGATGAAGATCGCCACCGCCGGGGTGGCCCTCTTCGGCCTCATCGCGCTCGCCGGGTGCACGACCGACCCGTCCGTGGCGCCGGCGGAGTCGGAGAACCCCGAGCAGGCGGCGGAGACGACCGAGTGGTTCGACCAGGAGCTGTTCGACAAGCAGGACGAGGAGCGCGGCGTGGAACCCCAGGGTCCCGCCGACGAGCCCTACCTGCAGCACATCAACGCCGAGATGGTCGACACGTCCGAGTTCGCCAGCGCCGGGGCCAAGAAGGCCTGCTTCGCGAACGCCTCGATCTCCAACCCGTGGCGGCAGACGGGCTGGATCACCATGAACGAGCAGCTCAAGGCGCTGCAGGAGGCCGGGGCGATCAGCGAGATGGAGACGCGCGACGCGCAGGACTCCGATGACACGCAGATCGCCGACATCGACTACTTCATCTCGGAGGGGAACTGCGATGTGTTCCTCATCTCGCCGAACAGCACGGCGGCCATGACGCCCGCCGTCGACCGGGCGTGCGAGACCGGGAAGCCCGTGGTGGTGTTCGACCGCGGTGTGAACACCGACTGCCCCGTCACCTTCATCCACCCCATCGGCGGCTTCGCCTGGGGCATCGACACGGCCGAGTTCCTGATCGACAACCTGGAGGAGGGCGACAAGGTCGTGGCCCTGCGCATCCTCCCCGGCGTCGACGTGCTGGAGCACCGCTGGGCCGGTGCCGAGAAGCTGTTCGACGAGGCGGGCATCGAGGCCGTGGACTACTTCACGGGCGCCGACCCGGCGGAGATCAAGAGCATCATCAGCGACGAGCTCGCCAAGGGCGACGTCGACGGCATCTGGATGGACGCCGGTGACGGCGCCGTCGCGGCCATCGAGGCGTTCGAGGACGCCGGCGCGGACTACCCGGTCATGACCGGTGAGGACGAGATGAGCTTCCTGCGCAAGTGGAAGGACACGGGCCTCACCGGCCTCGCCCCGGTGTACTCGAACTTCCAGTGGCGCACCCCGCTGCTCGCGGCGCAGATGATCTTCGCCGGCCAGGAGGTGCCGAAGGAGTGGGTGCTGCCGCAGAAGCCCATCACCGAGGCGGAGCTGGACGACTACCTGGCGGCGAACGAGGGCATGCCCGACGGCCACTACGCCAAGTTCGGCGGGGAGAACCTCCCCGGTTACCCGACGGTGTGGCAGGAGCGGCAGATCCCGTAACCGCCTGCGCTCCCGCCCTTCCGCTCCGTGTCACCGGGGTGGGAGGGTGGGAGCGACTCCCTGATCGAAGGACAACGATGCCCCGCACGATCGCCGTCAACACCTGGGTGTGGACGTCTCCGCTCACCGACGAGACGCTGGAGCCGCTCGCGCACACCGCCGCACGGATGGGCTACGACGCCCTGGAACTGCCGCTGGAGAACCCCGGCGACTGGGATCCCGTGCGGGCGCGTGCCGTGCTGGACGGCCTCGGGATGGGCGCGGTCCTGGTCGGCGCGATGGGGCAGGGGCGGTCGCTCGTGGCACGCGCGGGCGACGTGCCGGCGACGCAGGACTACCTGCGCGCCTGCCTCGACGCGGCCGCGATCCTCCGTTCCCCGGTCGTGGCCGGTCCGTTCTACGCGCCCACCGGGGCGACCTGGCGGATGGACGCGGAGGAGCGCACCGCGGTCGTGGCCGAGCTGCGGGAGAACCTGGCGCCCCTGGCGGACGAGGCGGCGGCCGCCGGGCTCATCCTCGCCGTCGAGCCCCTCAACCGGTATGAGACGAGCGTGCTCAACACGGTCGCGCAGAGCCTCGACGCGCTCGAGCCGCTGCTGGGCGCGGGCGTGGGGCTCGCCCTCGACACGTACCACCTCAACATCGAGGAGAAGCGGCCGGCCGACGCGATCAGGGCCGCGGGATCCGCGATCGCCCACGTGCAGGTGTGCGGCAGCGACCGCGGGGCGGTGGGCGATGACCACACCGACTGGCCGGGCATCCTCGCGGCGCTCGACGACGCGGGCTACCGCGGGGTGCTCGGGCTGGAGAGCTTCACCGGCGAGAACGCGACGATCGCGGTCGCGGCGTCGGTGTGGCGCCCGCTCGCCGCGAGCCAGGACGAGCTCGCCGCGCGCAGCATCGCCCATCTGCGCGCCCTGGGTGCCTGACCCCGCGACCCCGCCCGCCCGACCCCCGTACCCCGTACCCGCGACCAAGGAGGATCCATGAGCACTCGTCCGGTCACCCTGTTCACCGGCCAGTGGGCCGACCTGCCGTTCGAGGAGGTGGCCCGGCTCGCCGCCGAGTGGGGCTACGACGGGCTGGAGGTCGCGGCATCGGGGGACCACCTCGACCTGCGCCGCGCCGACGAGGACGACGCCTACCTCGCCTCGCGCCGCGAGATCCTCGACCGACACGGCCTGCGGCTCTTCGCGATCTCGAACCACCTGGCGGGCCAGGCCGTGTGCGACGCCCCGATCGACTTTCGCCATCAGGGCATCCTGCGCCCGTACGTGTGGGGCGACGGCGAGGCCGAAGGGGTGCGGCAGCGAGCGGCCGAGGACATGACGCGCGCCGCCCGGGTCGCCCGCAAGCTCGGGGTCGACACGGTCGTGGGCTTCACCGGCTCGTCGATCTGGCCCTACGTGGCGATGTTCCCGCCCGTGCCCGCCGCCGTGATCGAGCAGGGGTTCCAGGACTTCGCCCACCGCTGGAACCCGATCCTCGACGTGTTCGACGGCGAGGGCGTGCGGTTCGCGCACGAGGTGCACCCGGGTGAGATCGCCTACGACTACTGGTCGAGCGTGCGTGCGCTCGACGTGATCGACCACCGCGAGGCGTTCGGGTTCAACTGGGACCCCTCGCACATGATGTGGCAGAACATCGACCCGGTCGGGTTCATCGTCGACTTCGCCGACCGCATCTACCACGTGGACTGCAAAGACACCCGGATGCGTCCGCACAACGGCCGGGCGGGCGTGCTCGGGTCGCACCTGCCGTGGGGCGACCCGCGGCGCGGCTGGGACTTCGTGTCGACCGGTCACGGTGACGTGCCGTGGGAGGACGCCTTCCGGGCGCTCGACGCGATCGGCTACGACGGCCCGATCTCGATCGAGTGGGAGGACGCCGGCATGGACCGGCTCCACGGTGCCCCCGAAGCGCTCGGCTTCGTGCGGTCGCTGCTGTGGCCGCCGCCCGAGGCCGCGTTCGACGCCGCCTTCAGCAACCAGTGAGGGCCGGGCCTCGGCCTGGATGGGCCAGGCCCCGCGCAGGCGGGTGGATCAGGCCCCGCGCAGGCGGGTGGATCAGGGCTCGCGCAGGTGAGTGGGCCAGGGCTCGCGCAGGCGGGGGGATCAGGGCTCGCGCAGGCGGACGAGGCGCTCGTGCCCCGTCTCCTCGAGCTCGGCGATGTCGTCGCGCGACTTCAGGAAGTCGGAGAACGACCGGTAGCCGAGCGCCTTCTCGCTGAAGGACGGGTCCATGCGGCGCATGTGCGTCTTGACCGCTGAGCTGTGCAGCCACTCGTCGGCATCGGCCTTATCGTGCCCGAGGCGCAGCGCCCGCTCCAGCAGACGCGTGGCCTCGCCCTGGTCGTCGATCTTCTCCTCGACCTTGGGCTCCTCGGTCTTCGCGGCCTTGGCCTTCGCGCGCGTCTTGGGCGCCGCCTTCGGCTTGGTCGCGGTGTCCGCCGGTGGGGCCGCGAGTTCCGCCGGGGCCTCCGCGGGCGTGCGGTTCACGCTCTTCGCCGGGCGGGCGACACCGGGCAGCGAGTCGTACGACTCGAACTCGTCGCACGCGGCGGCGAGCGACTTCGCGGTGGAGCCGGCCACGCCGACCCCGATCACGTAGCGGCCGAGGCGCTTGCAGCGCTGCGCGAGCGGCACGTAGTCGCTGTCGCCCGCCACGATCACCACGTGAGTGAGGTCGGGCAGGCGGAACATGTCCTCCACCGCGTCGACCGCGAGCCGGATGTCGGCGCCGTTCTTGGCGTACGCGGCGGCCGGGAACAGCTGCACCAGGTCGACCGCACGGGCCACGAGCTGCGAGCGGTACTCGGCGTTCACGGGCGACGACCAGTCGGCGTAGGCCCTGGTGAGCACGAGGGTGCCGAACGAGGCGGCGTAGTCGATGATGGCGCCGACCTCGATCATCGCCCTGTTCAACCGCTCGGCGACCTCGGGGTCGTTGGGGTTCTCGGTGATGCGCTGGCGGTCCTTGCCGTACGAGTTGCGGCCGTGGACGCGGTCGTACCAGGAGATGACGATGTTGTCGAAGTCGAGGTAGACCGCGACACGGGCGTCGGGGGTCTCAGCCACGGTGGTCCTCCTCGCCGGGGTAGCGGACGCCGATCTGCGCGCGGATCTCGTCGAGCGCCCCCATGATCGCGACGCTCTCGGCGATCGGGAGGATGTCGCCGGCGAGGTTCCCCTCGGCCACGAGACGCTCCGCCGCGATCGCCTCGAACTGCATCCCGCGCCCGGTGATGTCGGTCACGTACTCCTCCGCGACCGTGCCGTCGGGCAGCACCAGACGGAACGTGGTGGGCGCGTACCAGACGCGATCGATGTCGATGCGGGCGGCGGTGCCCACGATGCTCGCCGCGTTGGGGCCCGCGCCGCGCGAGGACGACAGGCTGGTCGACACTGCGCCGCCCTCGTGCGTCATGACCGTGGCGACCTCGGAGTCGGCGCCCGTCTCGACCAGGCGGCCCACCGCGCGGATGCTGGTGGGGGCACCCAGGATGTCCCAGATGAACGAGATCGGGTAGATGCCGAGGTCGAGCAGCGCGCCGCCGCCCAGCTCCAGCGCGTTCAGGCGGTGCGCCGGGTCGGTCGGCAGGAGCTGCGTGTGGTCGGCGCTCACGGTGCGGATCTCGCCCAGCGCCCCCTCGGCGATCAGCTCGCGGATGCGCACCATGTGCGGCAGATACCTGGTCCACATGGCCTCGGTGACCAGCAGGCCGCGCTCGGCGGCGAGCGCCTGCAGGTCGGCGGCCTCGGTCTGGTTCAGCGTGAACGCCTTCTCGACCAGCACGTGCTTGCCGTGCTCCAGGGCGAGCCGGGCGTTCTCGTGGTGCATCGGATGGGGTGTGGAGACGTAGATGATGTCGACGTCGGGATCCGCCACGAGCGCCTCGTACGAGGCGTGCGCGTGCGGGATGTCGAACCGCGCGGCGAACGCGTCGGCGGACTCCTGCGAGCGCGAGCCGACCGCGACCAGGTCGAGGCCCGCCGTGCGCAGGTCGGAAGCGAAGGCGCCGGCGATGCCGCCGGTCGCGAGGATTCCCCAACGAAGACCAGTCATCCTCTCAGCGTAGAGGGTGGGGTGGACATGTCGCCGTGTGACGTCGCGTGACCCCCGGCTTCCGCGCCATGGTCGCCGCCGTCCCGCGCTCCTAGCGTGACGGCATGACCGAACCCCTCGTGATCGGCGCCATGGTGCGCACGCTCGGTGCCTACCCGTCCGGCTGGCGTCACCCCGGAGCACACCGCGACCCCGCACGCGACGCCGAGGTCCTGCGGCGCATCGCCGCGGCGGGCGAGGAGGCCGGGCTCGACTACCTGTTCTTCGGCGACTGGCTCGCGACGGGCCCCGACCTGGAGTTCCGCGACCCGTACCTGCTCGCGCGCATCGACCCGGTCAGCGCCGTGCTGTTCCTCGCCGGCCTCACCTCGCGCATCGGGCTCATCGCGACCGTCAACACCACCTACGCGGATCCGTACACGACCGCGCGGTCGCTGGCGTCGCTCGACGTGCTCTCGGGCGGACGCGCCGGGGTGAACCTGGTCACCGGGGCCGAGCCGCGCGCGGCGGGCAATCACGGACGCGAGGCGCACGCCGACAACGAGACCCGCTACGACCGGGCCGAGGAGTTCGTCACGGCGCTGCGCCGGCTGTGGGACTCGTGGGACGCCGACGCCTGGATCGCCGACGCCGAACGCGGGGTGCTGATCGACGCCGACCGGCTGCGCGCCGCGAACCTGGAGGGCGCGCACGTGCGCGTGACCGGACCGCTCAACGTCGCACGGCCGCCGCAGGGGCGCATCCCGGTGGTGCACGCCGGCACGTCGCCGCGGTCGCGCGCGCTCGCCGCGACCGCGGCCGACCTTGCCCTCATCGCCTCGCCGACCCTGGCCGACGCGGTCGCCACGCGGCGGGGACTGCGGGAGATCGCGGCGGAGGCCGGGCGCTCGCCGGAGGAACTGCAGGTGATCGCGCCCGTGCTGCCCGTGGTCGCTGAGACGCACGCCGAGGCGCAGCGCATCGTGGCGCGGTTGCTCGCGCTCGTGCCGCTCGCGGAGGGGCATCAGGTCGAGCGCCCCGGGTTCCCGGCGAATCGCACGGTCGCGGCGCTCGCGGACGCCCTCGACGTGCCGGGGGACGACCCCCTGCGCGACGCGGCCTTCGACGCCCCCGTCGGTCCCGCCGAGGCGCTGCGCCTCGGCGGACGAGGGGCCGCCCTGATCGAGCGCGTGGCCCACCTCGCGGGTCTCGGCATCGGCGCCGACGCAGCCCTCACCTGGCGGCATCTGGTCGCCGCGCACGCCGTGCCCGCCGCGTTCGTGGTCGGTGACGCCGCCGCGGTCGCCGACCACTTCGAGACGTGGCGCGACGCGGGAGCGGCCGACGGGTTCAACGTGCTCTCGGCGTTCCAGCCCGCGCAGTTCGAGGCGTTCACGCACCTGGCGGCGCCCGAGCTGCGGCGACGCGGACTGCTGCGCGAGCACGGTGACGGCGCGATCACGCTGCGCGACCGCCTGCGTGTGACGTCGCGTGTCGATGCGTGACCGCGGGTGTCGCCGGGCGACCTTCCGCGTCCGCCGCCCGGCGCGCACCGCCCGCCGCTTCCTAGCGTGAACCCCACGCCGCACCCGTACCCACCTGCACCCACCCGCACCCCCGAGGAGTCCTCCGCATGAACCGCCGCCTGATCCGCACCGCCGCCGTCGCGCTGCCCCTCGTCCTGGCCGGGAGCCTCGCCGCGTGCGCGACCTCCGCCGCCCCCGCCGGCACACCGACCGACGCCGGGGCCCCTGTCACGGGCGGCACGCTCACGTACCTGGAGCACCAGGCGTACACGAACCTGTACCCGCCGCAGGCCGGCTTCTACCCGAACGGCGGCATCGTCAACAACATCGCCGCCCGGCTCACGTGGCAGAACCCGGAGACGCTCGAGATCGAGCCGTGGGTCGCCGCGGACTGGACCGTGAACGACGACGCCACCGAATACACGTTCGACCTGAACCCCGGCGTCACCTTCTCGGACGGCACGCCCCTCGACGCCGCCGCCGTCGCGAAGAACTTCGACACCTACGGCCTGGGCGACGCCGACCGCGGGCTCACCGTGTCCGAGGCGATCAACAACTACGCCGGCAGCGAGGTGGTCGACGAGGACACCGTCACGTTCCGCTTCTCCGCCCCGTCGCCCGGGTTCCTGCAGGCCACGTCCACCATCAACTCCGGCCTGCTGTCACCCGACACGCTCGACGGCACGATCGAGGACTTCGGCGCGGGCAATGCGGCCGACATCATCGGCTCCGGTCCGTTCACCGTCACCGACGAGAAGCTCGGCACGGAGTACACCCTCGCCGCGCGCGACGACTACGCCTGGGGTCCGGAGAGCGCCGACAACGACGGCCGCCCGTACCTCGACGCCGTGCACGTGCTGATCACCCCGGAGGACTCCGTGCGCATCGGCTCGCTGCTCGCGGGGCAGGCCGACTACGTGCGCTACGTGCAGGCGTTCGACGAGGACCGTGTGGAGGGCGCCGGCTTCACGCTCTACGCCCCGCAGACCCGCGGCGTGAACAACTCGATCGCCCTGCGGCCGGACAACCCGCTGCTCTCCGACATCCGCGTGCGCCAGGCGATCATCGCGGCCGTGAACGCGCAGGAGGTGGTCGACACGCTCTTCACCGAGAACTACCCGGTGGCGACGTCGGTGCTGTCCTCCCAGGCGGTCGGCTACAAGGACGAGTCGGAGCACTACACCTTCGACCCCGACCGGGCCGAGGAGCTGCTCGACGAGGCCGGCTGGACGCCCGCAGGCGACGGCATCAGGGAGAAGGACGGCGAGCGCCTCGCGATCACGGTCTACGAGGCGAAGCCGCAGCCGCTGTCGAAGCAGACGCTGGAGCTGATCGCCCAGCAGCTCGCGAAGGTCGGCGTCGAGCTGACCGTGAAGCCCGGCGATGCCGGCACCTATGCCGAGGACACGCGAGACCCGCTGAAGACCGGGTTCTATCACTCGATGGTCGGACGCGCCGACCTCGACGTGATCAAGAGCCAGTACTTCACGAAGAACCGCGACGTGCTGATCTCGCAGGACGCGACGCTCGACGAGCTGCTGCTCGCCGTGGCCTCCGAGCCCAACGCCGACGCGCGCATCGCCGCGTCGCAGGCCGTGCAGGACTACATCGCCGAGCAGGCCTACGTGATCCCGCTGTTCGAGGAGCCGCAGGTCTACGGTGCCGCGACGTACGTGCACGGCGTGGCGTTCGAGTCGGTCGGGCGCCCCACGTTCTCCGGCGTCTGGCTCGCGGAGCACTGAGGGCGACGGTGACGCGATGAGCTTCGTCCTCCGACGAGCCGGGCAGGCCGCGATCGTGCTGGTCGCGGCCTTCACGGCCACCTTCTTCCTGCTGCAGCTCCTGCCGGGCGACGCGATCCTGATCAAGTTCTCCGACCCGAGCCTCGGGCTCTCGCCGGAGCAGCTCGACGGGATCCGCGCGACCTATGGCGCCGACCTGCCGTGGTGGGAGCAGTACGTGCACGCCGGGCTCGGCTTCCTCGCCGGCGACTTCGGCTACTCGACGCAGTTCGGCACCCCGGTGCGCACGATGCTGGCCGAGGCGCTGCCCGCGACCCTGCTGCTCGCGTCGCTCGGGCTCGCGGTGGCGCTCGTGCTGGCCGTGCTGATCGCCGGGCTGTCGTCGCTGGCGCCGTTCGCGTGGCTGCGCGCGGGACTGCGCCAGGTGCCTGGCCTCTTCGTCGCGGTGCCGGTGTTCTGGCTCGGGATCCTGCTCATCCAGGTGTTCTCGTTCGGCCTCGGCTGGGTGCCGATCGTGGGAGCCGACCCGGTGAGCGGGCTCGTGCTGCCCGTGCTCACCCTGGCCGTGCCGATCTCCGCGCCCCTCGCCCAGGTGCTGGTGCGGGCGATCGACCAGGTGCAGGCGCAGCCGTTCGTGACCGTGCTGCGGGCGAAGGGCGCACCGCCGGCGTGGGTGCTCACGCGCTCGGTCGCGCGCAACGCGGCGGTGCCGACGCTCACGATCGCGGGCGTGCTGTTCGGTGAGCTCGTGGGCGGCGCCGTCGTGACGGAGACCGTGTTCGGCCGGACCGGGATCGGACGCCTCACGGAGCAGGCCGTCGCGAACCAGGACATCCCGGTGCTGCAGGGGGTGGTGCTGCTGTCGGCACTCGGCTTCGTGCTCATCAGCTTCGCGGTCGACCTCGCCACGCCGCTCATCGACCCGCGGCAGCGCACCTCCGCCCGCCGCGGTCGCCCCGAACCCCGCCGCACGCTGCAGGAGGCCACCGCATGACCGCGCCCGTGATCGCCGAGACCGCGGACGCCGTCTCCGCGACCCCCTCGGCCCCCGCCCCCGCCGCGACCCCGCGGCGCCGTCGCGGCCTGCGTCGCCGCCCGTGGGGGCTCTACCTGGCCGTCGCCGCGGTGGCGCTCGCGGTGCTCTGGGCGCTGATCCCCGGGGTGTTCGCGCCGGGCGACCCGCTCACGGGCGTGCCGGCCGACAAGCTGCTGCCACCGAGCGCCGCGCACTGGTTCGGCACGGACACGCTCGGCCGCGACCTGTTCGGCCGGGTCGTGCACGGCGCGGTGCACTCGCTCTCCGGCGCGCTGATCGCGGTGACGGTCGGCCTCGCCCTGGGCACGGTGCTCGGTGCGATCGCCGGATCGGTCGGCGGGATCGTGGACGACGTGCTGATGCGCATCGTCGACGTGCTCCTGGCGATCCCCGGCCTGCTGCTGTCGCTGTCGGTCATCATCCTGCTCGGGTTCGGCACCGTCAACGCGGCCATCGCGGTGGGACTCGGCAGCGTCGCGGCGTTCGCGCGCCTGATGCGCGCCGAGGTCGCGCGGGTGCGGCGCACCGAGTACGTCGAGGCGGCGTTCGGCAGTGGCGGGACGTTCGTCGCCGTGCTGCGCCGCCACGTGCTGCCCAACTCGCTCGCCCCGATCGTCGCGCTCGCCGCGCTCCAGTTCGGCACCGCGATCCTCGCCATCTCCACGCTCGGGTTCCTCGGCTACGGCGCTCCGCCGCCCACGCCCGAGTGGGGCCTGCTGATCGCCGAGGGGCGCAACTACATCGCGACGGCCTGGTGGCTCACCGCCCTCCCCGGCCTCGTCGTGGTCGCGGTGGTGCTCAGCGCCAACCGCATCAGCCACCGCCTCGGAAGGAGAGTGCGATGAGTGCGATCTCTGCGTCCACGACCACGATCAGCCACCGCCTCGGAAGGAGACAGCGATGAGCGCGATCTCTGCGTCCACGACCACGATCAGCCACCGCCTCGGAAGGGGAGTGCGATGAGCGCGATCTCTGCGTCCACGACCACGATCAGCCACCGCCTCGGAAGGAGACAGCGATGAGCGCGGGCCCCGTCCTCACCGCCACCGACCTCACGGTGTCGTACGGCGACCGGGAGGTCGTGCACGGCATCTCGTTCGACATCGCCGAGGGTGAGACGCTCGCGCTCGTCGGCGAGTCCGGGTCGGGCAAGTCCACCACGGCGCACGCGCTGCTGGGGCTGCTGCCGGAGGGGGGTCGCGTCGACGCGGGGCGTGTGCTCCTCGGCGAGCTCGACATCTCCGGCTGGAGCGACCGCGCCCTGCGCGGCATCCGCGGCCCCGAGATCGGGCTCGTGCCGCAGGACCCCGCCACCTCGCTCGACCCCGTGCGCCCGGTCGGGGTGCAGGTGGAGGAGATCCTGCGCCTGCACGGGCACCGGGACCGGAGGTCGCGTCGGGCCAGGGCGATCGAGCTGCTCGACCGCGTGGGCATCGACGACCCGGGGCTGCGCGCACGGCAGTATCCGCACGAGCTGTCCGGCGGCATGCGGCAGCGCGTGCTGATCGCGACCGCGGTGGCGCTGCGCCCGCGGCTGCTGATCGCGGACGAGCCCACCAGCGCGCTCGACGCCACGGTGCAGCGCACGGTGCTCGACCTTCTCGACGAGCTCCAGCGTGAGGAGGGGACGAGCATCCTGCTGGTGACGCACGACCTGGGGGTCGCGGCCGACCGTGCCGCGCGGCTCGTGGTGCTCAAGGACGGCCGCATCGTCGAGCAGGGGACGAGCGACGCGGTGCTCGCGGCGCCGCGGGAGCCGTACACGCGGCAGCTGCTCGCCGACGCGCCCGCCTTCGCGACCGGGTTCCGCCGGCCGGACGCGCCGCCGTTCCTGCGGGATGCGGCCGCGGTCGCCGCCGAGAACCCCTACGCGATCGTCGCCGAGGGGCTCGTGAAGGAGTTCCGCGTGGCGGGTCGCGAGCGGTTCCGCGCGGTGGACGACGTGTCGTTCCGCGTGCGCCGCGGCACCACGCACGCGCTCGTGGGGGAGTCGGGCTCGGGCAAGACCACCACGGCACGACTCGTCACCCGGTTCCACCGCCCTGATGCCGGATCGATCGAGGTCGCCGGGGCCGACGTGACGGCCGCGACGGGGGCGCCGCTGCGCGCGCTGCGCCGGCGCATCCAGCTCGTGTACCAGAACCCGTTCGCGTCGCTCGATCCGCGGCAGCACGTCGTCGACATCGTCGCGGAGCCCCTGCAGAACTTCCGCGTCGGAGGCAGGGCCGAACGGCGGGAGCGCGCACTCGCCCTGCTCGACCGGGTGGCGCTGCCGGCCGACGTCGCCCGCCGCACCCCGCGGGAGCTGTCGGGCGGGCAGCGGCAGCGCGTCGCGATCGCCCGTGCCCTCGCGATCGACCCGGAGATCGTGGTGCTCGACGAGGCGGTGTCCGCGCTCGACGTGACGGTGCAGGCCCGCATCCTCGAGCTGCTCACCTCGCTGCAGGCCGAGCTCGGGCTCACCTACCTCTTCATCTCGCACGACCTCGCGGTGGTGCGGCGCATCAGTCACACGGTGTCGGTCATGCGCCGCGGTCGTGTGGTGGAGGAGGGCCGGACCGAGGAGCTGTTCCACGACCCGCAGCACGAGTACACCAGGGAGCTGCTCGCCGCCGTGCCCGGCGTCGGCGACGCTCCCCAGAGCCGAGAGGTCCTCGCATGACCGCACCAGCCGCCGCACCCAGCGTGGCGTTCTTCACCCGTCTGCTCGACGATGCGTCGCCCGCCGATCGCTACGCGCTGGCCACGGCGCAGCTGCAGCACGCGGAGCGGCACGGCATCGGTCGTGCGTGGGTCGCGCAGCATCACTTCCGCGCCGCGGAGGGCGGGCTGCCGTCGCCGCTCGTGTTCCTGGCGCACGCCGCCGCGCATACGAACCGCCTCCGGCTCGGCACCGGGGTGATCACGCTGCCCCTGGAAGACCCGGTGCGCGTGGCGGAGGACGCGGTGGTCGCCGACCTGCTCTCCGGCGGGCGTCTCGATCTCGGGCTCGGCAGCGGGGGCACGCCCTCGTCGTTCGTGCCGTTCGGGGAGGACGTGCGCGACAAGGCCGCCACGTACGACCGCAAGCTGCGCGTGCTGCTCGACGCGCTCGCGGGCGAGGACGTCGGCGGCGACAACACCCTGTACCCCGACCCGGGCGACCTCGCCTCACGCGTCTGGCAGGCGACGTTCTCGGCCGCGGGCGGGAGCCGCGCGGGTGTGCACGGCCACGGGCTGCTGCTCTCGCGCACGCAGCCGCGCACGGCCGAGCGCCTCCGCGCGCCGCTGTCGGAGCTGCAGGACCCCATCATCGACGCCTACCTCGACGCGCTGCCGGCCGGCGTCACGCCGCGCATCACGGCCTCGCGCACCGTGTTCGTGGCGGATGACAGGGCCGAGGCGCTGCGGTTCGCGGAGGTCGGGCTGCGGCGCGCCGCGGAGGGCTTCCGCCGCCAGGGGCAGACGATCCCGGGCGACGACCTCGACGACCTGATCACCGCGCTCGACACCCACCTGGGCACGCCGGAGGAGGTGGCCGCCTCGCTCGCGGACGACGCGACGCTGTCCCGCGCGACCGAGGTCGCGTTCCAGGTGCACTCGGTCGACGCGCCCCACGAGCACGTGCTGCGCTCGATCGAGCTGTTCGCCGCCGAGGTCGCCCCGGCACTCGGCTACGCCCTCACCCCGTCCCCCGCGGACACGACCCTCAAGGAGAACGCATGACCGACGACATCGTCGACCGCATCGCGGAGGTGACGCCGGGGCTCGACGCGCTGCGGCGGCGCCGTCCGATCACGCGCGAGCAGTTGCAGGCGAGCTTCGACGCGCTGTTCCGCCCCGTCTCGGTGCAGCACGCGTCGCAGGCCGAGCGTGAGCTGATCGCCGCCTTCGCGACCGGGCTCGCCGGCGCCGACGACCCCACCGCGCTGTTCTACGCCGACCGGGCGGAGGCCGCCGATCCCGAGCGCGCCGCGGTGGTCAGGGCCGAGCTGGCCGGGGCCGCCGCCACCGGGCCGTTCGGCGCGTACACCGAGGCCGGGCTCCAGGGGGAGAGCACCGACGGGCTGAGGTATGCGCCGGACGCCGCCGCCACGGACGCTCTGGGCGAGCGACTGGCCGCCGCGCTCGCCCACGCGCACCTGCTGGTGCTGCGGCCGCGCGAGGCCTCGGCCGCCGACCTGGGCCGCCTGCTCGACGCGGGGTGGACGCCCGACGGCATCGTCACGGTGTCGCAGCTCGTGTCGTTCCTGGCGTTCCAGCAGCGCGTCGTGACCGGGCTCCGCGTGCTCGCCGCCGCCGGACTCGCGACCGCCACCACCGCCGCCACCACCGCCGCGTCCACCGAGGAGGAGGCCGCATGACCACCACCGACACCACCGATCCCGCCACCACCGAGCCCGCCACCACCGACACCACCGACACCACCGACACCACCGACACCACCGACACCACCGACACCACCGCCACCACCGACGCCACCACCACCGACCCCACCACCACCGACCCCGCCACCACCACCGAGCCCGCCACCGCCGACACCGTGCTCCGACACGACGACGCCCCGCACCCGCACGGGTTCACGCGCGCCGAGGTCGGGTGGACGCCGCACCTGCCCCCGCTCGCGGAGGACGAGTTGACCGAGCGGCACTATGACGGCCTGGTCGACACCGCTCGCGCCAAGAACGACTACTTCCGTCTGCTCGCGCGCGACCCCGAGGTGCTCCGGGCGCGCACCCTGGTCGACAAGGACATCTTCTACAACGTCGCCGACGGACTGCCCAGGGCCGATCGTGAGCTGGCGGCCACCGCGGCCTCGCGGCGCAACGGCTGCGTGTTCTGCGCCTCGGTGCACTCGCGCTTCGCGGCGCATCACAGCAAGCGGCAGGACGACGTGGACCGGCTGCTCGACGAGGGCGTGTCCGCCGACCTCGGCGAGCGGTGGAACGCGATCGTCGCGGCCTCCGTCGCGCTGACCGAGACGCCCAGCGCGTTCGGGCCCGACCACATCGCGCTCCTGCGATCCGCGGGGCTCGACGACGGCGAGATCGCCGACGTGGTGCACGGCGCCGCGTTCTTCAACTGGGCGAACCGGCTGATGCTGTCGCTCGGCCGACCCGTTGCTCCGGCCTGAGCCGGGCGGCCCCGGCTCCGGCACCAGGATGATGGCTACGGCACCAGGATGATCTTGCCCGAGGCGGCGCCGGATTCCATGAGCTCATGGGCCCGCGCCGCCTCGGCGAGCGGGAGCTCCGGGCCGAGCTCGATCGTGAAGTCGCCCGACGCGAGCAGCTCCACGGTCTTCTCCAGGGCTTCGGCGCGCCAGGCGAGCTCCTGCTCCGTGAGCGGGATGGGGGAGCCGCCCGAGAACGCGCGGATGCCGAAGTCGGCGGCGTCGGGGCCGCGCACGATCGTGGCGATGCGGTCGCGGTCGGGCACCAGGGCGAGCGAGGTCTCGATGGCCTCGTCCGTGCCCGCGCAGTCGAGCGCCACCGTGACGGGCGACGGAGCGGCCGCGCGCACGCGGTCGAGCAGGCCGTCTCCGTATGCGACGGGGAGGGCACCGAGCTCGCGCAGCTGCTCGTGCCGGGCGGGGCTCGCGGTGGCGATCACGGTCGCGCCGCCGGCCACCGCGAACTGCACCGCCGCCTGACCCACCGAGCCGGAGCCGCCGTGCACCAGGAGCACGTCGCCCGCGGTCACGCCGAGCGAGCGCAGCGCCTGATACGCGGTGCCGGCGGGGATGCCGATCGCGGCGCCCTCGGCCGCGGTCACCGCGTCGGGGAGCTTCACCAGCTTGTCGGCCTCGACCGCGAGCGCCGAGGCGTACGTGCCGACCGTGTCACGGATCGCGACGCGGTCGCCCACCTCCAGCCCGTCGACGCCCTCGCCGAGCACCTCCACCACGCCCGCGCCGTCGAAGCCGACGCCCCGCGGTTCGGTGATCGGCGGTGACGGACGCTTGCCGCTGCGCAGCTTCGCGTCGATGGGGTTCGCGCCGGCGGCCTCGATGCGCACCACGGCCTCGCCGCGCACGGCGACGGGATCGGGCACCTCCATCAGGTGCAGGACATCGGGGGAGCCGAACTCGGTGTAGACGATCGCGCTGGCCATGACCCCAGGCTACCCGGGGAGGACACGGTCAGCGCCGGGGCAGGATCAGCGCCCGGTCAGGATCACCGCCCGGGGAGGACACCGTCAGCGCCCGGACAGGATCAGCGCCCGGGCAGGATCAGCGCCCGGACAGCGCCTTCATGATCCGCTGCGGCGAGACCGGCTGCGCGGTGCCGAGGCGCTGCGCGAACACGCTCACGCGGTACTCCTCCAGCAGCCACCGCACCTCCACCAGCGTCGGCGGCGCGTCGGTCGGCAGCGGGATCGTGCCGCCCGCCTCGGTGAACGCGGTCGCCATGCGCTCGAACTCGGTCAGCCGCGCCCGGTCCTTGCCCGGCTCGTTCGCCAGCGTCTTCAGGCGGTCGAGCATGCCGTCGAGGTAGCGGGGGTAGTGCGCGAGCCGGTCGATGCCCGCCGCCGACACGAACCCGGGGTGCAGCAGACCGCTCAGCTGCGTGCGGATGTCGTTCAGCGGTCCGAGCAGCGCCAGAGAGTTCTGCGCCTTGATGCCCCGCTCGACCTCGCGCGCCTTGACCAGGATCCGCGCCACCAGGGACACGGCGGCGAACAGCTCGTCCACGAGCACCGCCGACACCGCCTCCCGGACGCGGGCGAACTCGGCCTCCGTGCGCACGATCCCGCGACCGGCGCCGTCCGGCCCTCCCGTCGACGCGTCGATCACGCGGCGGGCGACCGCGGCCCTGGCGTCTTCGATGAGCGCCGCGGCGGAGGGATACGGCGACGCCGCGAGCGCCAGCTTCTCCTGGCTCGTCAGATGCTCCTGCACGTACGACGACGGCGAGGGCACCGTGAGCAGCACCAGCCGGAGCACGCCGTCCCTGGTCGCGGTCGCGGCGGCTTCCGCGGTCGCCTCCACGCGCACGGAGACGCTCTTGCCCGCGTCGACGATCGCCGGGTAGCCGCGCACGACGCCGCCGGCGACCCGGGTGTCGAGCACCTCGGGCAGGTCGCCGAAGGTCCACGCGGTCAGCCCGGTCTGCTCCACCGGGGCGGCCGCGACGCGCTCGGCGCCCGCCGCCGCGGTCGGGCTCGCGCGTCGTGACGGCGCCGCGATGGAGCGGGCGACGCTGCTGCGGGCGCGATCCGACAGCTCGGTCTGCAGTGCCCGGAGGTCGCGCCCCGAGCCGACCACGCGGCCGCGTTCGTCCACGGCGCGGAAGTTCATGCGCAGGTGCGCGGGCACGCGGTCGTCCTCGAAGTCCGCGGCCGACACGAGCTGGTTCGCGAGAGGCTGGATGAGGCGGGCCAGTGCCTCCTTGAGCGTGCGCGGGGGAAGGCCCTCGTGCGACTCCGGGCCCTGGTCGGCCAGCTCGGCGCCGAACTTCTCCGCCCAGTCGGCGGCGGGCACCACGTGGCGGCGGATGGCCTTGGGCAGCGCGCGCAGCAGTCCGGTGACGAGCTCGGCGCGCAGGCCCGGCACCTGCCAGTCGAAGCCGCGGTCCTCGATCTGCGCGAGCAGCGGCAGGGGCAGCACCACGCTCACGCCGTCGTCGGGGGCTCCGGGCTCGAAGCGGTAGGCGAGCCCCAGCACCTGGTCGCCCTGCGTCCACCGCGTGGGGAACTCGCGCTGGTCGGCGCGGTCGGCCTCGTCGGCCAGGTCGCTCTCGCGCATCACGAGCAGCTTCGGCGCGGTCGTGAGCGCCTCGCGCCACCACTTCTCGAACGATCGCACATCGAACACGTCGGCGGGGATGCGCTCGTCGTAGAAGCGGAACACGGCCTCGTCGCCGGCGAGGATGTCGCGGCGGCGCTCCCGCTCCTCCAGCTTCTCCAGGCGGCGGCGCAGCTCGGCGTTGCTGCGCCAGAACGCGCTCACCCGCTTGTCGATGCGCGACGGATCCCACTCGCCCTCCACGAGCGCGTGCCGCACGAACAGCTCGCGCGACGCGGCCCGGTCGATGCGGGCGAACTGCACGCGGCGGCGGGGGATGATCTCCACCCCGAACAGCGTCACCTTCTCGAAGGCGACGGCGGCGCCGGCATCCTTCGACCAGTGCGGCTCCGTGACCTGACGCTTCGCGAGGTCACCGGCCAGCGGCTCGGCCCACGCGGGGTCGATCTGGGCGACCGTGCGGGCGAAGGTGCGGGAGGTCTCCACGATCTCCGCCGCCATCACCGCCCGCGGGCTCTTCTTGCGCAGCGCCGAGCCCGGGAAGATCGAGAACCGGATGCCGCGGGCCCCGCGGTACTCGGTCACCCGGCGCTTCGGGTCCTTCGCGGGGGAGTGGCTCTTGCCGGCCGGGGCCGTGCGCTCGTCGAGGATGCCGATCTGCGACAGCAGACCAGACAGCAGGGCGCGGTGGATCGCGTCGGGGTCGGCCGCGCCCCCCGCCTCCGCGCCGCGCTCCGGGTTCTTGCCGAGCGTGCGCAGCTGGCGGTGCACGTCGAACCATTCGCGCACGCGCACGTAGTTGAGGTGCTCGGCGCGGCACAGCCGGCGGAACGCGCTCGACCCCAGCTCGCGCTGCTGCTCGCGCAGGTGGTTCCACAGGTTCAGCAGGGTCAGGAAGTCGCTCGTGGGGTCGGCGAAGCGCGCGTGCAGGCGGTCGGCCTCCTCGCGGCGCTCCTCCGGACGCTCCCGCACATCCTGGATCGTGAGTCCGGCGACGATCGCGAGCACGTCGCGCAGGACGGCGCCGCTGCGGTCGCGTCCCGCCTCGAGGAGCATGCGCGCGAACCGCGGATCGATCGGCATGCGGGCGATGTCGCGGCCCACGCGCGTGAGATGCGTCGAGCCGTCCCGCCGCGACGGCTCGACCGCGCCCAGCTCGGTGAGCAGGTCGAACGCGGCCTTCACGCCGCGGGAGTCGGGCGGGGTGAGGAACGGGAACGCCTCGATGTCGCCGAACCCCAGCGACAGCATCTGCAGGATGACCGAGGCGAGCGAGGTGCGCAGGATCTCCGGCTCGGTGTACTCCGGGCGCCGGTCGTAGTCCTCCTCCGAATAGAGGCGGATCGCGATGCCCTCGCTCGTGCGGCCGGCGCGCCCCGAGCGCTGGTTCGCGGAGGCCTGGGAGATCGCCTCGATCGGCAGGCGCTGCACCTTGGAGCGGTTGCTGTACCGGGAGATGCGGGCGGTGCCGGTGTCGATCACGTACTTGATGCCCGGCACGGTGAGGCTGGTCTCGGCGACGTTCGTGGCGAGCACGACCCGCCGTCGCACACCCGGCACGCGACTCCGCTCGAACACCCGGTGCTGTTCAGCCGCCGAGAGCCGTCCGAACAGCGGCAGCACCTCGGTGGGGGAGCGGTCCTTCCCGTAGGCGCCGCGCACCGCATCGGCCGCATCACGGATCTCGGCCTCGCCGGGCAGGAACACCAGCACGTCGCCGGGGGCTTCACGGTCCAGCTCGCGCAGGGCCGCGACGATCGCGGACACCTCGTCCTCCGGGTCGCCGGATGCCGATGCGTCCTCATCCGCGTCGTCCACGAGGGGCCGGTAGCGGACCTCCACCGGGTACGTGCGGCCGGAGACCTCGATGATCGGGGCAGGAGTGCCGTCGGCGGCGGCGAAGTGCCGCGCGAAGCTCTCCGGGTCGATGGTCGCCGAGGTGATGATCACCTTGAGGTCGGGGCGCTCCGGGAGGATGCGGGCGAGGTAGCCGAGCAGGAAGTCGACGTTGAGGGAGCGCTCGTGCGCCTCGTCGATGATGATCGTGTCGTAGCGCGTGAGCAGCCGGTCGCGGTGGATCTCGTTGAGCAGGATCCCGTCGGTCATCAGCGCGATGCGCGTGGCATCGGAGACCTTGTCGGTGAAGCGCACCTTGTAGCCCACGAGCGTGCCGAGCTCGACGTGCAGCTCCTCCGCGACGCGCTCCGCGATCGTGCGGGCGGCCAGGCGACGCGGCTGCGTGTGGGCGATGCGCTCGCGCCCGAGTTCGAGCGCGATCTTGGGCAGCTGGGTGGTCTTGCCCGAACCGGTCGCGCCCGCGACGATCACGACCTGGTGGTCGCGCACGGCGTCGGCGATCTCCTCCCGCGCGGCGCTGACGGGCAGCTCCGGGGGATAGGAGATCACGGGGGAGGACATAGCCCTCCATCGTATGCCGGGATGCGCGCCCTACGATCAACTCGTGACCTCCCCCCTCGCGCCCACCCGCTGGTTCCGGGACTTCGGCCGGCCCCCGCGCATCCTCGGCCTCGACGTGGCCAGGGCCCTCGCGATCCTGGGCATGGCCGCCGCCCACGTCGGCGAGCTCCGGCCGTTCGCGTGGGGCGACCCGTCCACCTGGACCGACCTGGTGAACGGCCGCTCCTCGATCCTGTTCGCACTGCTCGCCGGGGTGTCGATCGCGCTGATGACGGGGCGCAGCACGCTGCCCGCTCCCGAGCGCATGCCGACGCTGCGCCTGAACCTGGTGGGCCGGGGCGCGGCGATCTTCCTGATCGGTCTCGCGCTCGAGATGCTGAACACGCCCATCGCGGTGATCCTCACGCTCTACGGGCTGCTCTACGTCGCGGTGATCCCGTTCCTGCGGTGGCGGGCGTGGCAGCTGCTCCTCGCGGCCGGGGTGCTCGCGGTCGTGGCCCCCGCCGCGCTCGCGCTGCTGAGCGCGCTTGCGCTGGAGCCCTACGGCGCAGGGCTCGGCTTCGCGCTGTACGGCGTGTACCCGCTGACGGCGTGGCTCGCGTTCGTGCTGGGCGGTCTCGCGCTCGGCCGGCTGCACGTGGAGCGACTCCGCACGGCGGTCGTCGCGCTCGCTGTCGGCGTGCTGCTCGCGGTCATCGGGTACGGGCTCGGCGCGGTCGGCCAGGCGGCCGGAGTCGGGGGCGACGACGGTGGCATCGGCTCCGGCGACGGCGGCTTCGGATTCGGCTCCGGGTGGGACGCGTACCCCGCGGCGCTCGCGGGGCTGGACCCGCTGCGGTCGGTGCTGTCGGCGTTCTTCGGCGTGGAACCGCACTCCGGCGGCACGGCCGAGATCCTCGGCTCCGGGGGCTTCGCGCTCGCGGTGGTCGCGCTGTGCCTGCTGCTGAGCCGGCCGCTGCGGTGGGTGTTCCTGCCGCTCGCGGCGCTCGGCTCCATGCCGCTCACGGCATACACGGTGCACGTGGTGTCGATCGTGGTGCTGGTGGGCCCCGGCGGCTTCGTGCAGAGCACGGCCTTCTGGCTCCTCACGGCGGTCGCACTCGTGGTGGCCGCGACGCTGTGGTCGATCCTCTTCGGCCGCGGACCCCTCGAGCGCCTCGTGGGTCGGGCGGCGCAGGCCATGGCCTCGGTGCCGGTCGACCGACGCGGTGCCTCCGCCGACAGGGAAAGACACGATCCCGCCACACCTGTCATCACAGGTCATAGGCTGGACCCATGACCACCATTCCCTCTCTCGAACTCAACGACGGCAACTCCATCCCGCAGCTGGGCTACGGCGTCTTCAAGGTGCCGCCGGCTGAGACCGAGCGCGCGGTGAGCGAAGCGCTGGAGATCGGCTACCGCCACATCGACACCGCCGCGATCTACGGCAACGAGGAGGGCGTGGGCGCCGCGATCGCCGCCTCCGGCATCCCGCGCGACGAGCTGTTCATCACCACCAAGCTTTGGAACGACCGCCACCACGACGACGAGCCGCGTGCGGCGATCGGCGAGAGCCTCCAGAAGCTCGGGCTCGACCGGGTCGACCTGTACCTCGTGCACTGGCCCACCCCGGCGAAGGACGACTACGTGCACGCGTTCGCCAAGCTCATCGAGCTGCGCGAGGCCGGACTGACCCGCAGTATCGGCGTCTCGAACTTCCTCGTGCCGCACCTG
Source organism: Microbacterium sp. NPDC060132 (assembly GCF_042729675.1). Lineage (NCBI taxonomy): Bacteria > Bacillati > Actinomycetota > Actinomycetes > Micrococcales > Microbacteriaceae > Microbacterium > Microbacterium sp. NPDC060132. The sequence goes on from NZ_JBHWXU010000002.1 coordinate 62,448, forward strand.
GAGCGCACCGTGAAGGAGACCGGCGTCGTCCCGGCCGTGAACCAGATCGAGCTGCACCCGGCCTACCAGCGTCGCGAGGAGGTCGCGTGGGCCGACGCGAACGACGTGCGTATCGAGGCGTGGGGTCCGCTCGGTCAGGGCAAGTACGACCTGTTCGGCATCCCGGCGGTCGCCGACGCGGCCGCGGCCCACGGCGTCACCCCGGCGCAGGCGGTGCTGCGCTGGCACCTGCAGAAGGGGATCATCGTCTTCCCGAAGTCGGTGCGCCCCGAGCGTCTGCGCGAGAACCTGGACGTGTTCGGCTTCGAGCTGACCGACGCGGAGATCGCCGCGATCGACGCCCTCGACCCGCTCGACGGTTCGGGTCGTGTCGGCTCGCACCCCGACGAGGTCAACTGACGGGAACCCCCGCCCACGGAGTCGCCCCGATCGACCGGCCACGCAACGGACCGGCTGACCCCCGCCCCCCGGGAGTCGGCCCGATCGACCGGTCACGCAACGGACCGGTCGCGCCGGCCGACCACCACCCCCGCACCCGAACGCCCCGTGTCGCCGCTCGCGACGCGGGGCGTTCGCGGGGGAGCCGCGATCCCGTGCTCACCGCCGCAGCCCGCCGTGCCGCCGCGCGGCGTAGCGTGGACGGCATGACCAACCGGCTCGCGGACACCCTCAGCCCCTACCTCCGGTCGCACGCCGAGAATCCGGTCGACTGGTACCCGTGGGGCGAGGAGGCGTTCGCGGAGGCGCGACGGCGGGACGTGCCGCTGCTGATCTCGATCGGCTACTCCACGTGCCACTGGTGTCACGTGATGGCGCGCGAGTCGTTCTCCGATCCCGTCACGGCCGCGCTGATCGACGAGGGCTTCGTGGCGGTCAAGGTCGACCGCGAAGAGCACCCGCACGTCGATGCGGCGTACATGGCCGCGGCGTCGGCGTTCACGCAGAACCTCGGCTGGCCGCTGACGGTGTTCACGACGCCGAGTGGCCGCGCGTTCTTCGCCGGCACCTACTGGCCGCCCGAGCCCCGGCCGCCGATGCCCGCGTTCCGCGAGGTGCTCGCGGCCGTGCGGGAGGCGTGGACGGTGCGGCGCGCGCAGGCGGAGGAGTCGGCGGACGCGGTGACCGAGGCCCTCGCCAGGGCGGCCGAGTCCGCGCCGTCCGACCTGCCCGACGCGGCGGCGATCGTCACCGCCGCCGAGGGGATCGCGGCCAGGGAGGACCGGCTGTTCGGAGGCTTCGGCGGGGCGCCGAAGTTCCCGGTGGCGACCACGCTGCGGCTGCTGCAGCATCCGCTGGTGCGGGCGGGTTCTCCCGACGCCGGGGCAGCGGCCACGCGGGCGCTCGCGGCCATGTCCGGCTCCGACCTGCGCGACGAGGACGGCGGCTTCTTCCGCTACGCCACGCAGCGGGACTGGACGGTGCCGCACTACGAGCGCATGCTCACCGACAACGCGCAGCTGCTGGAGGTCGCGCTGGACGAGGGGGATACGGGCACCGCCCGCGGCATCGCCGGCTTCCTCCTGGGCGTGCTGCGACGCGACGGTGGCGGCTTCGGGGCCGCGCAGGACTCGGAGTCGTGGATCGACGGGGTGCGCAGCGAGGGCGGGTACTACCAGCGCCCGGTATCCGCGCGCGGCGAGCTGGAACCTCCCACGGTGGACGGCAAGGTCATCACGGGCTGGAACGGCCTCGCGGTCGGGGCGCTGGCCAGGGCGGGGACGACTCTCGGCGAGCCCGACTGGGTCGAGGCGGCGGCCGCGGCGGCCGATCATGTGCTGCGCGTCAACCGCGGCGACGACGGCGCGCTCGCCCGGGCGTCGCTCGACGACCGTGCCTCGGCAGCCCCGGCGACCGCGGCCGACCTCGCGCTGTTCGCGGAGGGGCTGCTGGGCCTCGCCGCCGCGACCGGGGAGGCCGAGTGGGCGGTCACGGCGCTGCGGCTGCTCGACCCGGCCCTCGACGGTGCCGCCGGCGCCGACCCGCTGCTTGCGGCGCAGGGCATCGCGACCTCGCCCGACCACACCGACGGCGACCTCCCCTCCGACGCGGCGGCGGTGGCGGGCGCTGCGCTGGCGGCGTGGCGGCTCGGTGCGGGGGACCGGTACCGCGAGGAGGCGGTCGCCCGGGTGCGGATGCTGGCGGCGCGTGCGCTCGGTCAGCCGTTCGCGCACGGGAGCCTGCTCCGGGTGGCCGCGGGGCTGGTCGCACCGGCCCGTCAGCTCGTGGTCGTGACCGACGACCGCGACGGGGCGCTCGCCCGCGCCGCGCGGGACGCCGACGCCGACGTGCTCGCGGTGGTGTCGCCCGCCCAGGCCGCCGCGTTCGCCGCGGCGGGCTTCGAGCTGTTCGAGGGCAAGGCCGCGACGCCCGAGCGCCTGTACGACTGCCGGGCGTTCGTGTGCCGGCTTCCCACCGCCGACCCCGCCGAGGTCACGAGGGAACGCTGACGCTCACCCTGCCCTCCGCCCCGACCCGGAGGCGGACTGGGCAATCTGCCCAGGGTGGACGGCACGCCGGGCGTTCGATTGCGCGCGATGCCCACCATTCGCTGCACCGATTGCCCAGGGGGCGACGTGCGTTCTAGGGTGGCGCGACACCACCCGGATCACAGCAAGGATGCTCTGACGATGCCCCTCTCCGCCCGTCCCGGCCTCGACGCCGTCCCCGCCTACCGTCAGGGCCGCTCGGCCCCCGCCGGTGCCTCGAAGCTCTCGTCCAACGAGTCCCCGCATCCGCCCCTGCCCTCCGTCGTGCAGGTCGTCCAGGAGCGCGTCGCCGGCATCCACCGCTACCCCGACATGAGTGCCGCGGCCGTGCGGCAGGCGCTCGCCGCGCGCTACGGCGTCGACGTCGACGAGGTCACGGTGGGAGCCGGATCGGTGGAGATCGCGGCCCAGCTGATCCACGCGGTCGCCGGCGCGGGTGACGAGGTCGTGTTCGCGTGGCGGTCATTCGAGGCGTACCCCTCGCTCGTGCGCATCGCGGGGGCCACGCCCGTGCCCGTTCCGCTCGACGCGCAGCACGGCCACGACCTCGACGCGATGCTCGCCGCGATCACCCCGCGCACCCGACTGGTGTTCGTGTGCAACCCGAACAACCCCACCGGCACGGTCGTCGACGCGGACGCGCTCGAGCGCTTCGTGGCCGCCGTGCCGCGCGACGTGCTCGTGGTGATCGACGAGGCGTACGTGCACTTCGATCGCACGGCGAGCCGCGGCGCCGGCATCGAGCTGTTCCGCCGCCACCCGCACGTCGCGGTGCTCCACACGTTCTCCAAGGCCTATGGTCTCGCCGGCCTGCGCATCGGCTATGCGATCGCCCCGCGCGAGATCGCCGAGGCGCAGCGCAAGGTGGCCGTGCCGTTCGGTGTGACCGACCTGGCGCAGGCCGCCGCCCTCGCGTCGCTCGCGGCGGAGGAGGAGCTGGCGGTCCGCATCGACGAGGTGGTCGCGCAGCGCGAGCGCCTGTACGCCGTGCTCACCGCCGCGGGCTGGCCCGCCGTCCCGTCACAGGCCAACTTCGTCTGGGTCCCGTCGGGGGAGCGCACCGCCGAGCTCGACGCCCTCCTGCACGCCGGGGGTGTCGTCGCGCGCGCCTTCCCCGGCGAGGGCATCCGGATCTCGTCCGGCTCCGCCGCCGACATCGACAGGGTCGAGGCCGCCCTCGCCGCCGCGGTCTCCGGCGGCGACGCCGCGCACGATTCCGACCGCGATTCCGACCTGATGGGGGTGTCCGCGTGAGCGTCGAGGTCCCGGTCACGACCACCACCACGAAGGGCCTGCATCCCGGGCTCACCCGGCGCCAGATCTCCATGATGGGGCTCGGCGGCGCGATCGGCGCCGGGCTGTTCGTCGGCTCCGGCCAGGCGATCGGGATCGCCGGTCCCGCGGTCCTCATCTCGTATCTGGTCGCCGGCGGCATCGTCGTGCTGGTCATGGCGATGCTGGCCGAGATGGTCGCGGCACGCCCCAGCTCCGGCGCGTTCAGCTCCTACGCCCAGAAGGCGATGGGGCGCAGCGCCGGCAGCGCGGTCGGCTGGCTCTACTGGATCCAGCTGATCGTGGTGATCGCGGCCGAGGCGACCGGGGCGGCGGGCATCGTGGCCGGCTGGATCCCCGGCGTGCCCGCGTGGGTGTGGGTGCTGGTGTTCGTGGTCGCCCTCACCGCGGTGAACCTGTTCGGGGTGCGCAACTACGGCACCTTCGAGTTCTGGTTCGCGGCGATCAAGGTCGCCGCGATCATCGCGTTCCTCGTGGTCGGCGTGTGCGCGATCGTCGGCCTCATCCCCGGTGTTCCGGCCACGGGTGTGTCGAACCTCGTGGACGAGGGCGGCTTCGCGCCCAACGGCATCACCGGCATCGCGGCGGCGCTCCTGATCGTGGTGTTCGCGTTCGGCGGCACCGAGGTCGTGGCGATCGCGGCGGCCGAGTCCGACGACCCGGCGCGCAACATCCGCCGCATCGTGCGCGAGGTGCTGGTGCGCATCCTCATCTTCTACGTCGGCTCGATCTTCGTGATCGTCGCGGTGCTGCCGTGGGACGACCCCGCGGTGGAGGCCGGTCCGTTCTCGGCGGTGCTCAACACGCTCCATGTGCCGGGTGTCGGTCTGGTGATGGACCTCATCGTCGTGGTCGCGCTGCTGTCGGCCATGAACGCCAACATCTACGGCGCCTCCCGCATGGCGTATTCGCTGGGGGAGCGCGGACTGGCGCCGCTGGCGGTCACCCGCACGAGTCTCACGGGCGTGCCGTACCTGGCGGTGCTGGCGTCGGTCGCGTTCGGGTTCGTCACGGTCGGGTTGAACTGGGCGTTCCCCGATGTGGTGCTCCCCGCCCTGTTGAACGTGGTGGGCTCGACGCTGCTGGTGATCTGGACGGCGACCGCGGTCTCGCAGATCGTGCTGCGGCGCCGGGCGGACCGCGCCGGCGAGGCGATGCCGATGCGGATGTGGGGCTTCCCGTGGATCTCGTGGCTGTGCTTGGCCCTGCTCGCCGGGGTGATCGCCCTCGCGATGATCGACCCCGCGGCACGCACGCAGCTGCTGCTGACCCTCGGGCTGACGGTCGTGCTGCTGGTGGTGGCGCGGCTCACCCGTGGTGTGTCCCGTCCCGGCGTGGTGCGGGAGTAGCGGCGTGCGCATCGACCGGCTGGACGCCGCGCTGATCCGGTTGCTCACCGAGTCGCCGCAGCTGCCCATCCTGGAGTGTGCGCGGCGGCTGGGCATCGCACGCGGCACCGCCACCAGCCGGCTCGCGCGACTGCACGAGGGCGGGGTGATCGAGGCGATCGTGCCGCGCGTCGACCCGGCCGGCTTCGGCTACGGCATGGTCGCGTTCTGCCTGGTCGAGATCGATCAGAAGGTGGGGCACGACGAGGTGGCCGCCGCGCTCGCGGACGCGGTGCCGGAGATCGTGGACATGCACACCGTGACGGGGGCGAGCGACATGCAGCTGCGCCTGGTCGCGCGCGATGCCACGCAGCTGCAGGAGGTGCTCGACCGGGTCGCCGTCGTGCCGGGGGTGGCGCGCACGGCGTCGTCCATCGCGATGCGTACGCACCTGTCGGGGCGCGTGCTGCCGCTGGTCGAGCACGTGGCCACCGACGACGCCGGCTGAGCACCGGCCTCGCCGTCGGGGCTCCCGTGCTCAGATCCAGCCGGGCAGCCAGTTGTGCAGCCGCCAGAAGTCGTACGGCACGCTGATCCCCAGCCACAGCGGCAGGAAGAACGCCGACACGAGCACGACCACGGTCAGGAACACCACCACGGTGCGCTGCCCGGACTGGCGCCGGTGCAGCGGATCGTCGCGTGTCCCGGCGATGATCCGCAGCGTCATCGTCAGCGCGAGCACCAGGAACGGCATCATGACCACCGTGTAGAACTGGAAGATCGTCCGCTCGGGGAACATCAGCCAGGGCAGGTAGGTCACGGCGAGCCCCACGAGCGGCAGCGTGAGCGCCGGTTCGATCGGCTGACGGGCGATCCATGCGCGCACCAGGCGGTACAGCAGGTACACGCTCGCGGCGACGCCGCCGTACCAGATCAGCGGGTTGGGGATCGCGGAGATCACGCCGATGCAGTGGTCGACCCCGCACGCGGTCGGCTCGGGGTCGACCCAGACGGCGGTCGGTCGCAGCAGGAACGGCCACTCCCACGCGGGGCTGGCGTAGGGGTGCCCGCGGCTGAGCCCCACGTGGAAGCCCAGCATCGCTTGGTGGTAGTTCCACAGCGCGAGCAGGGGGTTCGCGTCGCTGCCGCGGTCGTAGCCCTTGTCGGTCACGAGCCACCCGGTCCAGCTCGCGAGGTACACGGCCGCGGCCGGCAGCACCAGCAGCACGAACGACACGGGCCCCTGGCGGAACGCGGCGGACGCGGGCCACACGACCACACCGCCGCGGCGCCGGGCCAGCGCATCGGTGACCACCACGTACAGCCCGAAGCCGGCCAGCACGTACAGGCCCGACCACTTCACGGCGCACGCCGCCCCCAGCGCGAGACCCGCGGCGACGAGCCACGGGCGGCGCCACAGCACCGGACCCCACAGCGGGTCGGGGGCGTCGGGGTCGCGACGCTCCAGGAGGGGGATGGTGCGTTGCCGGTCGAGCAGCACGAACAGCACGCCGAGCAGCACGAAGAAGGTGAGGATGCCGTCGAGCAGCGCGATGCGGCTCAGCACGATGCTCAGTCCGTCGATCGCGAGAAGGGTGCCCGCCACGGTGGCCGCGACCACGGATCCGGTCAGCCGGCGGGCGATCAGGTACACCAGCAGCACGGAGCCCGCACCCAGCAGGGCCGTGGCCAGCCGCCAGCCGGCGCTGTTGTCGGGGCCGCCGATGGCCATGCCGAGCGCGATGAGCCACTTGCCCAGCGGCGGGTGCACGATGAACGCGCCCTTGTTCGTGAGCGGCAGCTCCTGCAGGGTCTGGAAGGCCTCGTCGGCGCCCTGCCCCCAGACGCCTTCGTAGCCGAGGGTCCACAGCGACCAGGCGTCCTTGACGTAGTACGTCTCGTCGAACGCCAGCTGGTGGGGGTGCCCGACGTTCACGAGCCGCAGCACCGCCGCGAGCGCCGTGACCACGAGCGGTGCGAGCCACCCGATGGCCCGTCCCCAGTCGGCGGCGTGCAGCACGCGGTCGCGCAGCCGCTCGTACCGCGTCGCCCGCGCCTCGGGGGGAGGCAGCAGGGGCTGGGGCGCGGTCACCGCTCCAGCCTAGACACCCCGCCCGCCTAAGCTGGGCGGGTGATCATCCTTGCCGCCACGCCCATCGGGAACCTCGGGGACGCGTCCCGGCGTCTGGTGGAGGTGCTGGAGAACGCGGAGGTCGTGGTTGCGGAGGACACCCGCACCACGCAGCGGCTTCTGCAGGCGCTGCAGATCGCCAACCGCCCGCGCCTGATCGCGCTGCACGACCACAACGAGAAGCAGAAGGCCGCGGAGCTGGCGGCCCTCGCCGCGGACACCGATGTCGTGGTGATGAGCGACGCGGGCATGCCGACCGTGAGCGACCCGGGCTACGGGCTCGTGGCCGAGGCCGTGGCGCAGGGGGTCACGGTCACCGCGATCCCCGGTCCGAGCGCCGTGCTCATGGCGCTGGCGATCTCGGGTCTGCCGACCGACCGCTTCACGTTCGAGGGGTTCTTGCCGCGCAAGCCGGGGGAGCGCCGGGCGACCCTGACCGCGCTCGCCGCGGAGCCGCGCACCATGGTGTTCTTCGAGTCGCCGTCGCGCCTGGCCGCGGCGCTCGCCGACATGGGGGCGGCGTTCGGCGAGGACCGCCGGATCGCGGTGTGCCGGGAGCTGACGAAGCTGTACGAGGAGGTGCGCCGCGGGACCGCCGCCGAGCTCGCCGCCTGGGCCGCCGACGGCGTGAAGGGCGAGATCGTGGTCGTGGTCGAGGGCGCGCCCCGCCGCGCGGTGTCGGCCGACGACGCGCTGGCCCAGGTGCAGGCCCTGGTCGCGGACGGCACGCGCCTGAAGGAGGCCGCGGCCGAGGTGGCGGCGCAGACCGGCCTCTCCACGCGCGACCTCTACCAGGCCGCCCTCGCCGCCCGTACCCGATGAGCTCGGGGGGCGCCCGGTGACGACACCGGCGGAGGCGCACGACGCCATCGCGGCCGCCTACGACCGCCGCGCCGCGGAGTACGTCGCGATCGCCGGCACGGTGGAGCAGCTGGACCCCCGCGACCGCGACACGATCGATCGCTGGCGCCGAGCCACCTCGGGTGCCCTGCTCGACGCCGGGTGCGGTCCCGGGCTGTGGACGCGGTTCCTCCACGACGCGGGGCACGACGTGTCGGGCATCGACCTGTCGGCGGAGTTCGTCGCGGAGGCCCGCACGCGGCACCCCGGCCTCGACGTCACCCAGGGCTCCTTCCTCGCGCTGCCGCAGCCCGCCGGGTCGCTGGGCGGCGTCCTCGCGTGGTACTCGCTCATCCACACGCCGCCGACCGAGGTGCCCGCCGCGCTCGCCGAGTTCGCGCGCGTGCTCGCGCCAGGGGGACGACTGCTGCTGGGCTTCTTCGACGGCGAGCCGCGCGCGCCGTTCGACCACGCGATCACGACCGCGTACTTCTGGTCGGCGGAGGCGCTCACGCCGCTGCTCGCCGCCGCGGGGCTCGAGGTCGAGGGGACCGAGACCCGCGCCCGCGTGCCCGGGGAGGCGAGCACGCGCCCGCACGGTGCGCTGATCGCCCGCCGGGTCTGATCTACGCTGTCCTGACACCCGATCCGACGACTCGACCCTGGGGGATCCGCCGTGAGCAAGGCCGCGACCGTGTACGACGTCGCCGCGCACGCGGGCGTCTCGATCGCCACCGTGTCGCGGGTGCTGCGGTCGCCCGATGCCGTACGACCGGCGACCCGCGAGCGGGTGCTCGATGCGGTCACGGCTCTCGGCTACGTCCCGAGCGGAAGCGCGCGCGGGCTGGCCGAGCGCCGGACGGGCGTGCTGGGCCTGTACTTCCCGGGGTTCGACGCGGCGGAGGACGCCCCCGCGCTCGACGTCCTGTCGAGTGCGGGAGCCGCGGCCCCGCCGTTCACGGTGGTGGAGGACGAGGGCGAGCCCGGCGCTCCTGCCACCTCGATGCTGTTCCTGGACGAGGTGCTGCGCGGGGCCGAGCTGGAGGCGTGGAAGCAGGGCTTCGTGCTGATGGTGGGCGTGGGGCGCGACGACCCCGACCGGTCGACCGTGCGGGACATGGCCGGTCGTGTCGACGGGCTCATGGTGCTCGCGAGCAGCGTGCCGGATGACGTGCTGGCGCGGCTCGCGCGCCGCATCCCGGTCGTGGTCCTGTCCGGTCCGCCGCGCGGCGACGACTACGACCACGTCACGGTCAGCAACGCCGAGGCGATGGGCGAGCTCACGCGGCACGTTCTCGCGCAGGTCGGGGAGGGTGCGGTCGCGTTCCTCGCGGGTCCCGCGGACTCGCCCGACGCGGAGCAGCGGCGCGAGGGCGTGGTGGCGGCCGTGGCGGCGTCGGGCCGGGCGACCGAGGAGCTGCGGCTGCTGCGCGGCGACTTCACGCGGGCGTCGGGGCGGCGCGCGGCCGAGGAGCTGCTGCGCGACGGCGCACCTCCGTCCGCGGTGATCGCGGCGAACGACCAGATGGCGCTGGGGGTCGTCGACGTGCTGCACCGCGCAGGCGTGCGTGTGCCCGACGACGTGCTCGTGACCGGGTTCGACGGCATCGACGCCGCCGCCCTCTCCGTCCCCCCGCTGACGACGATCCGGCAGCCGATGATCGAGCTGGGCCGCGCCGCGGTGCAGGTGCTGGCGCGCCGGCTGGAGGAGCCGGAGGCCCCGCCCGCGGTGGTGCGGCTGCCGTTGCAGATCCTCCTGCGAGAGAGCTCCGCGCGTCCCGCCTGACGCGCCTCGAACGGACGGGAGCGCGGTGTCAAGGGGTTGCCGATCACAAATGTATGCGCTTACACTCGCTCATGCGGCTTCGGCCGACGGACGCTCCGACCCGTGGGGCGCCCATCATGACAGAGACGACATGAGGTCCCCCAGTGGCAGAGACGCACACCTTCCGACGCTGGCGCAGAGCCGCCGTCGTGGGGCTCGCGGCCGCGGCGATCGCGCTCAGCGGCTGCAGCATCCAGATCAGCTCCCAGCCCGACCCCTCCATCGGCGAGGACACGATGCTGATCAACGCCGACCACGGCAACCCGTTCTTCACGAAGAACTTCAACCCGTACCTGACCAACACGCGCACCGCCTCGCGGTGGATCTACGAGCCGCTGATCCTGGTGAACCCGCTCGACGGCGAGCTCAACCCGTGGCTGGCCTCCGCGTGGTCGCAGCCCGACGCCCGCACGATCGTGATGACGCTGCGCGACGGGGTCGAGTGGAGCGACGGCGAGGACTTCACGGCCGACGACGTCGCCTTCACGTTCCAGCTGCTGAAGGATGAGCCGTCTCTCGACATCAAGGGCGCCTGGCAGCACATCGACTCGGTCGAGGTCGACGGCTCTGACGTGGTCTTCCACCTGCAGAGCGAGGACGCCCCGTCGCTGTCGATCCTCGGCCAGACCATGATCGTGCCCGAGCACATCTGGAAGGACGTGCAGGATCCGGGCACCTGGCGCAACGAGGATCCGGTCGGCACCGGTCCGTTCGTGCTCGGCAACTACAACGATCAGCAGTACTCGATGGACCGCAACCCCGACTACTGGCAGGCCGACCGGATCGAGATCGAGCACATCATCCTCCCGGCGACCAACAGCCAGCTCGACACCGTCACGCGCGGCTACGACTGGGCGTACGCGTTCATCTCCGACGTGGAGGGCACGTGGGGCGCGGCCAGCCCGGACAACACCTGGTGGTTCCCGCCGGGCGGCGTGATCTCGCTGGTGCCGAACCTCGAGGTCGCCCCGTTCGACGACGTCAACGTGCGCCGCGGCATCGCGCTCGCGCTCGACCGCGAGGAGATCGCCGAGACCGCGTCCGAGGGCTACATGAAGCCCGCCGGCCAGACCGGCCTGATCCTGCCGAACCAGGAGCAGTACCTCGACCCCGAGATCCCCGACGCGGGCATGATCGCCCAAGACGAGGACGCCGCGCTCGCCGCCTTCGCCGAGTCCGGCTACACGCTCGACGGCGATCGGCTGGTGGGGCCGGACGGTGAGCAGCTGGAGTTCTCGCTCACCACCGCGAACGGCTTCTCCGACTGGACCCGCGCCGCGCAGACCGTGCAGCGCCAGCTCGGAGACATCGGCATCAAGGTCTCGCTGAAGCTGCCGCAGCCCGCGGGCTACCAGAGCGCGATCGGCAACGGCGACTTCGAGATGGCGATCGGCGGCATGGGCAACGGCGACGTCTACCAGGCGTTCAACAGCCTGCTCTCCAGCGACTTCTACGTGCCGTCGGGCGAGTCGACCACGAACAACTTCGAGCGCTACCGCTCGCCGGAGGCCGATGCGCTGCTCGCGGAGTACCGCGCGACGGTCGACCCGCAGCGCCAGGGCGAGATCGTGCACGAGCTGCAGAACATCGTGTACGACGAGCTGCCCGTGATCGGCATGTACTACGGCGGCATCTGGGGTCTGTTCAACGACGCGAAGTTCACCGGGTGGCCGTCCGCCGACGACCCGTACATGATCCCGCAGAACTACGACTCGGCGCCCCTGATGATCTTCACCCACCTGAAGCGAGTGAACGGAGACGACCAGTGAAGTACGTCGCCCAGAAACTCGGCCTGTTCGTGCTGACCCTGTGGGCCGCGGTCACGCTGAACTTCTTCCTCCCGCGCATGATGCCCGGCTCGCCCGCCGACGCCGCAATAGCCAAGCTCTCGCAGAACGGACCCGTGTCGGATGCGACCAGGGCCGCGATCGAGGCGCAGCTCGGCGTGCCGACCGGCTCGCTATGGGACCAGTACGTCGCCTACCTCGGTCAGGTCGTACGGCTCGACTTCGGCGTCTCGTACACGTTCTACCCGCAGTCGGTGTCGAGCATGGTGTCCACGGCGCTGCCGTACACGCTGGGCCTGGTGGGCATCGTCACGATCCTCGCGTTCGTGATCGGCACCCTCATCGGCGTGATGGCCGCGTGGCGGCGCGGCACCTGGCTCGACTCGCTGCCCACGCTGACCGGCTCGTTCCTCAGCACCTTCCCGTACTTCTGGACCGCGCTGCTGCTGCTGTTCTTCCTCGGCTACGTGCTGCACTGGTTCCCGACGACCGGCGCCTACTCGGCGACCACGACGCCCGGGTTCACGTGGGACTTCATCGTCGACCTGGTGCGCCACGCGTTCCTGCCGGCGCTGACGATCCTGCTCACGTCGCTCGGCGGCTGGATCATCGGCATGCGCAACGCCATGATCAACACGCTCGGCGAGGACTACATCACCTTCGGTGAGGCCAACGGGCTGCGCGGGCGCACGATCGCGCTCCGCTACGCCGCGCGCAACGCGATCCTGCCGAACCTCACCGGCTTCGGGCTCACGCTCGGCGGCGTGGTGGGCGGGTCGATCCTCGTGGAGCAGGTGTTCGGCTATCCGGGCATCGGCTACCTGCTGTTCAACGCCGTGATCGGGCAGGACTACCCGCTCATGCAGGCGCTGTTCCTGATGATCACGGTGAGCGTGCTCATCGCCAACTTCCTCGTGGACATCCTCTACGGGGTGCTCGACCCGAGGACGCGCCGATGATGATCCCTCCTTTCCCCGTCCGCCTGCACTGCGTGCTCGACCCGAGGACCAGACGATGACCTCCACCATGAACGTCAAGATCCCGGCCGATCGGATCGCTGCCCCCAGCCCGTGGCGCTCCTTCGGGCGCATGGTCGGCACCCTGTGGGCCAACGGCAAGGCACGGCTCGGGCTGTGCATCCTCGCCTTCTTCGTCCTGGTCGCGGTGTTCGCGCCGCTCCTCGCGCCGTACGGCCCGAAGGAGAACGGCTTCGAGCGCAACGCCGACGCGTCGTGGGAGCACTGGCTCGGCACGACCGCCGCGGGCGAGGACGTGCTCAGCCAGCTGATCTACGGTGCGCAGGTGAGTCTGCTGGTCGGCTTCGCCGCCGGCATCCTCTCCACGATCGTCGCGGTGCTGATCGGCCTGAGCTGGGGGTACATGCGCGGCTTCGCCGGCGAGGTCGTCGGGTTCATCGTGAACCTGTTCCTCGTGATCCCCGGCCTGCCGCTCATGATCGTGATCGCCGCGTACCTGCAGAACGGCGGCATCCTCATGATCATCGCCGTGATCGTGGTCACCGGATGGGCGTGGGGCGCGCGCGTGCTGCGCAGCCAGACCCAGTCGCTGCGCGGCAACGACTTCGTCACCTCGGCCCAGTTCTCCGGCGACAGCAGGGCCCGCATCGTGTTCCGCGAGATCCTCCCGAACATGACCTCGATCATCGCGGGGACCCTGTTCGGCGCGGCCACCGCGGCGATCCTGGCGGAGGCGGGCCTGGAGTTCCTCGGCCTCGGCGACTCCAGCATCGTCAGCTGGGGCACCATGCTCTACTGGGCGCAGAACTCCAACTCGCTGCTCACCGGGCAGTGGCTGCTGCTGTTCGCCCCCGGTCTGTGCATCGCCCTGTTGGCCCTCAGCCTCACACTCATCAACTTCGGCGTGGACGGCATCTCCAATCCGCGCCTGCGGGAAGGGAAGGGGCGATGAGCGCCATGACCGCGCACACCTCGGATAGCAACGCCGGAATCCTCCTCGACGTGCAGAACCTGTCCGTCGAGTACGCCTCCCCGGGGCAGCAGCCCGTGCAGGCCGTGCACGACGTGTCGTTCACGCTGCGACGCGGCGAGTTCGTCGGACTCGTCGGCGAGTCCGGGTCGGGCAAGTCCACGCTCGGGTTCGCGCTGACCCGGCTGCAGAAGCCCCCGGCGCGCATCAGCGGCGGTCGCATCCTGTTCGACGGGCGCGACATCCGCGAGCTCGACGCCGAGGGACTGCGCCGCCAGCGGCAGGGCGGCTTCGCGATGGTGCTGCAGTCGGGCATGAACGCGCTCAACCCCGTGCGCACGGTCGCAGGTCACTTCCGCGACATCTTCGCCGCGCACGGACATGTGCCCCGCGAGGCCCGTGAGGCCAGGGCCCGCGAGCTCGTGGGCAAGGTCGGACTGAAGCCCGAGGTGCTCGACCGCTACCCCGGGGAGCTCTCGGGCGGCATGCGGCAGCGCGCCTCGATCGCCCTCGCGCTGTCGCTGGAGCCGCAGCTCATGGTGTTCGACGAGCCGACCACGGCCCTCGACGTGCTCGTGCAGCATGCGGTGATGGACACGATCCAGGAGCTGCAGCGGTCGGAGCGGTTCACGGCGATCCTCATCAGCCACGACCTCGGCATCGTGCTCGAGGCCACCGACCGGGTCATGGTGATGCACGAGGGCCGCATCGTGGAGGACGCCCCGAGCCACGACATCCTGCACCGTCCGCAGGACGAGTACACGCGCATGCTGCTGAGCCACTACGCCGACCCCCGGGCGGAGAAGATCGAGATCCCCGGGTTCCTCGATGTGGGCACCCGCCGCCGCGAGGGCCGCAGCCGCACCGACGTCACCGAGACCCTGCCGACCGTGTCTGCGCGCGACACCCGGCGCGCGGACGCCGCGATCGTGGTGGACGGCGTCACCAAGCGGTACCCGGCGCCGCGGCGCGGGCAGGAGCCGGTGGTCGCGGTCGACGACGTGTCCTTCCGGCTGGAGCCGGGGGAGGCCCTCGCGCTGGTCGGCGCCTCGGGGTCGGGCAAGTCGACGATCGCGAAGATGCTCACCGGCGTCGAGAAGCCCACCGCCGGCACGATCCGCTTCGGCGACACCGACGTCGCCGCACTGAAGCGCCGGGGCCTGCGCGACCTCCGCAAGGACGTGCAGATGGTGTTCCAGGACCCGTATGCGGCCCTGAACCCGCTGCACACGGTCGAGTATGCGCTGTCCCGCCCGATCCGCAACTACACGACGCTGCGCGGCACCGAGGCGCGGGCGCGCGTGCTCGAACTGCTGGAGACCGTCGGCCTCACGCCCGTCGAGCAGTTCGCGGCCAAGCTGCCGCACCAGCTCTCCGGCGGACAGCGGCAGCGTGTCGTGATCGCCCGTGCGCTCGCGAGCGACCCGCAGGTGCTGATCGCCGACGAGCCCGTGTCGATGCTCGACGTGTCGCTGCGTGCCGGCGTGCTCGCGCTGCTGGAGGACCTGCGTGAGCGCTGGGGCATCAGCATGCTCTACATCACGCACGACCTGCTGAGCGCGCGCCTGGTCACCGAGAACATCCTGGTGCTCAACGGCGGACGGGTCGTGGAGCGCGGCGAGACCTCGCACGTGCTCCAGCACCCCGAGGACCCGTACACGGTCGAGCTGCTCGACGCCGTGCCCAACCCCTCCCGCGCGCGCTGAACCGCGCCGGGAGATCTGCAAGAAAGAGAGAGGAGCGCATCCGTGCTCGCATTCCCCGACGGCTTCCTCTGGGGCGCCGCGACCGCCGCCCATCAGGTGGAGGGCAACAACACCACGAGCAACTGGTGGGCGATGGAGCACGCCCCCGACTCGCCCATGGTCGAGCCCTCCGGCGACGCCGCCGACCACTTCCACCGCTACCCGGAGGACATGCGGCTGCTGGCCGAGGCGGGGCTGAACTCCTACCGCTTCTCGGTCGAGTGGGCGCGGATCGAGCCGGAGCGCGGCTTCGTGTCACGGGCGATGCTCGACCACTACCGCCGCATGATCGACACCGCACGGGAGCACGGGCTCGACCCGACGGTCACCCTCATGCACTTCACGGTGCCGCAGTGGTTTCAGCGCGACGGCTTCTGGCGCGCGGGCGACGCGGTCGACCTGTTCTCGCGCTACGTGGAGACCGTGCTGCCCATCCTCGACGGCGTGCGCTACGTGTGTACGATCAACGAGCCCAACATCGCCGCGATGCTGGCCGGGGGAGAGGACGCGGCCAACCTCGTCGCCTACGGCCTGCCCAATCCCGACCTCGCCGTGGCGGACACGCTGCTGGCCGCGCACCGCCGGGCCTCCGAACTCGTGCACACCGTGCCGGGCGCGCAGGCGGGGTGGACCATCGCGACCCAGGCCTTCCACTCGACGGGCGAGCCGGGCGCCGACGAGATGCTGGCGGCCTACGGCGACCCGCGCGACCACTGGTACCTGGAGCAGTCGGCCGGTGACGACTTCGTGGGCGTGCAGGCGTACACGCGCACGTTCATCGGTCCGGAGGGACCGCGGCCGGTCGCCGACGACGTGGAGACGACGCTGACCGGGTGGGAGTTCTACCCGCCCGCGCTCGAGCTGGGGGTGCGCAGCGCGTGGCAGCGCAGTGGCGGGGTGCCGGTGATCGTGACCGAGAACGGCATCGCCACGGCCGACGACACCCGCCGCATCGCCTACACGCAGGGCGCACTGGAGGGCCTGCACCGCGCGATCGCGGACGGCATCGAGGTGCGCGGGTATCAGCACTGGAGCGCGCTGGACAACTACGAGTGGGCGAGCGGCTTCCGGCCGACCTTCGGGCTGATCGGGTTCGACCACGAGACGTTCGAGCGGTTCCCGAAGCCGTCGCTGGCGTGGCTGGGCGAGGTCGCGCGACGCAACGCGCTCTGAGCGCGCACCGGCGTAACCTGCGGCATGGGGGCACCTAGAATTGTCCCCATGCCCGCAGGCGAATCCTTCTACATCACCACGCCCATCTACTACCCGTCGGACGTGCCCCACATCGGCCACGGGTACACGACGGTGGCGGTCGACACGCTCGCGCGGTGGCACCGCCAGGCGGGGGATGACACCTGGATGCTCACGGGCACCGACGAGCACGGGCAGAAGATGCTGCGGGCGGCGGCGGCCAACGGCGTGACGCCGCAGGAGTGGGTGGACAAGCTGGTCAGCGAGAGCTGGTTCCCGCTGTTGACGACCCTCGATGTCGCCAACGACGACTTCATCCGCACGACGCAGGAGCGCCACGAGACCAACGTGCAGACGTTCTTCCAGCGCCTGTACGACCGCGGCTACATCTACGCGGGCGAGTACGAGGCGCTCTACTGCGTGGGCTGCGAGGAGTTCAAGCCGGAGTCCGAGATCGTCGACGGCACCGGTCCCTTCGAGGGGCTGAAGGTGTGTGCGATCCACTCCAAGCCGCTGGAGCTGCTGCAGGAGAAGAACTACTTCTTCAAGCTGAGCGAGTTCCAGGACCGGCTGCTCGAGCTGTACAAGACCGAGCCCGACTTCGTGCGGCCGGACTCGGCGCGCAACGAGGTCGTGTCGTTCGTGAGCCAGGGGCTGAAGGATCTGTCGATCTCGCGCTCCACGTTCGACTGGGGCATCCCGCTGCCGTGGGACGAGTCGCACGTGATCTACGTGTGGGTCGACGCGCTGCTCAACTACGCCACCGCCGTGGGCTACGGCTCCGACGAGGAGACGTTCGCGCGCCGCTGGCCCGCGTACCACGTGGTCGGCAAGGACATCCTGCGCTTCCACGCGGTGATCTGGCCCGCGCTGCTGATGGCGGCGGGGCTCGACGTTCCCAAGGGCGTGTTCGCGCACGGCTGGCTGCTGGTCGGCGGCGAGAAGATGTCGAAGTCGAAGCTGACCGGCATCGCGCCGACCGAGATCACCGACGTGTTCGGCTCCGACGCCTACCGCTTCTACTTCCTGTCGGCGATCGCGTTCGGCCAGGACGGCTCGTTCTCCTGGGAGGACCTGTCCGCCCGCTACCAGGCCGAGCTCGCGAACGGCTTCGGCAACCTCGCCTCCCGCACGACCGCGATGATCGAGAAGTACTTCGAGGGCATCGTCCCGCCGGCGGCCGAGTACACCGAGGCGGACCTCGCGATCCAGAAGATCGTCGCCGACGCCGCGACGAAGGCGGATGCCGCGATCGGCCAGTTCCGCATCGACGAGGCGATCTCCGCGATCTGGACCATCGTCGACGCGCTCAACGGCTACATCACCGAGAACGAGCCGTGGGCGCTGGCCCGCGACGACGAGAAGCGCGAGCGTCTGGGCACGGTGCTGTACACGTGTGCCGAGGGCCTGCGGGCCCTGGCGGTGCTGTTGTCGCCGGTGATGCCCCAGTCCACCGAGAAGCTGTGGATCGCACTGGGCGCCGCCGAGACGCTGGGTCGTCTGCAGGACCAGCCGATCCGTGAGGCGGGGGCGTGGGGCGTGCTGAAGCCGGACACGAGTGTCAACGGCCTGGCGCCGCTGTTCCCGCGCGTGGAGTCGACGGCCTGACCGACACCCCATGACCGAGACGTACGTGCAGCGCCGAGACGGCGACGGGCGCAAAGACCTGCGGTATCCCGCAGCCCCTGAGCCCCTCGCCGTCCCGGTGTACGACAACCACGCGCACCTGGAGATCATGGACGGCGACGAGCCGTTGAGCCTGACGGAGCAGCTCGACCGCGCCGAGGCCGTGGGCATCGCCGGGGTCGTGCAGGCATCGGGCGACATCGAGTCGTCGCGCTGGGCGGTCGAGGCGGCGGCTTCGGACCCCCGCGTGCTCGCCGCGGTGGCGATCCACCCGAACGACGCGCCGACCTATGCCGAGCAGGGCCGTCGCGGCGGTGCCGGTCTCGACGAGGCCCTCGCGGTGATCGACGAGCTGGCGGCGCATCCGCGCACCCGCGCGATCGGCGAGACCGGGCTCGACTTCTTCCGCACCGAGCCGGAGCGCCGCGGGCCGCAGTTCGAGTCGTTCGAGGCGCACATCGCGCTCGCGAAGAAGCACGGCATCGCGATGCAGATCCACGACCGCGACGCGCACGACGCGGTGCTGGAGACCCTGTCGCGTGTGGGCGCTCCCGATCGCACGGTGTTCCACTGCTTCTCCGGCGACGCCGCGATGGCCCGGGTGTGCGCCGACGCGGGCTACCACCTGTCGTTCGCGGGCAACGTCACGTTCAAGAACGCGCAGAACCTGCGCGACGCGCTGAAGGTCACGCCGCTCGACCGACTTCTGGTGGAGACCGACGCCCCGTTCCTCACGCCGACGCCGCTGCGGGGACGCCCGAACGCGCCCTACCTCGTGCCGATCACGGTCCGCTTCCTGGCCGCCGAGCTCGGCATCGGCGTCGACGAGCTGTCCGCGCAGCTCGCCGAGAACACCCTGCGGGTCTACGGCTCGTTCACCGACTGAGCGTCCACGTCGTCCGGGCCGGTCTGGGCGACCGGTCTCGCGCTCACGATCTGCGAGATCGGCCTCCACACCAGCAGCAGCGTGATCGCTGCGCCGCCGAACGCGAACCACCACGGTGCGGTGAGCCCCCACAGCTGGGCGATCACTCCGCCGAGCGCCTGGCCGACGATCATGCCCCCGAACACCCCGACCATGTTGACCGAGGCGACGCGTCCCTGCAGCTCGGCGGGCACGAGGCGCTGCCGGACAGTCGTGGAGATCGTGCCCCACACGAAGGCGTACGCGCCGAAGAAGAACATGATGATCAGCGCCACCCAGCCGGCGGTGGTGAGCGCGAACGCCAGGTGCATCAGCACCTCCAGCGAGAGCACGATGCGCATGAGGGTCGCGAACGACACGTGCCGTTCGAGCCACCCGAAGCTGAACGTCGCGAGGATGCCGCCGGCCGCGGACGCCGTGGTGAGGGCGCCGTACCCCACCGGGCCCATCTGCAGGTGCTCGGTCGCGTACAGCACGAGCACGCCCCACGGCGCCGCCCACGTGACGTTGAAGACGAGGATGATGATCACCAGCATGCGCACGGGCGGGTTGCGCCACAGCCAGCGCAGCCCCTCCGCGATGTCGGTGTGCACGGGCGGGTGCGCGGCGGCGTCCGCCCGGGGTGGCACGGGCGTGCGGGCCATGCGGGAGATCAGCACGACCGCGAGGCTGACGCACAGCACCTCGACCAGGAACGGCCAGGCGTGCCCCGCGGCGAACAGGAACGCCCCGAGGGGAGGACCGGCGAACTGGTTGGCCACGAGGTAGCCGGCCTGGAGCCGGGCGTTCCCGAGGCCGAGGTCGTCCGGCTTCACGATCATCGGCAGCAGCGTGCTGCTCGCGGTGTCGACGAACACCTCGGCCGAGCCGTACAGGAAGGCCACCGCGAGCACGATGCCGATGTTCGCGGTGCCCGTCACGAGGAACACGCACAGCGCCGCGAGCACGACCGCCCGCGCGGCGTTCGCGATCATCACCAGGCGCCGACGGTCGAAGCGGTCGGCGATGGCCCCCGCGTGCAGGCCGAACAGCAGCCAGGGCAGGAACTGGAGGACGGCGCCGGAGGCGACGAGGATCGGCGACGAGGTCATCGAGGCGATGAGCAGGGGAGCGGCGGCCAGCGCCACGCCGTCGCCGATGTTGCTCGTCCACGACGACGCGAGCAGCCAGCGGAAGTCCCTGCCCATGCGCCGCGGAGCGATCAGTTCACCGAGGGAGGGCATCCCCGCAGGATAGCGAGTGCCGGGGACGGTCGGGCTTTCGGCGAGAATGGACGCATGACCGTCACCCTGCTCGGAGCCGCCGAGATCCGCCGACTGGCCGCCGAGCTCGATGTCACCCCCACCAAGAAGCTGGGCCAGAACTTCGTCACCGACGCGAACACGGTCCGCAAGATCGTGCAGGCCGCGCGCGTGCAGCCGGGCGAGCGCGTGGTCGAGGTGGGGCCCGGCCTGGGTTCGCTGACGCTCGCGATCCTGGAGACCGGGGCCGCCGTCACCGCCGTGGAGATCGATCACCGCCTCGCCGCCCGCCTGCCGCAGACCGCCGCCGAGCACGGCGTGCCCGAGGGGGCGCTCACGGTGGTCGATGCCGACGCGCTGCGGGTGGCCGAGCTGCCCGGCGAGCCGACCGTCCTGGTCGCGAACCTGCCGTACAACGTGTCGGTGCCGGTGCTGCTGCACTTCCTCGAGACCTTCCCCTATCTGCAGCGGGGCGTCGTGATGGTGCAGGCCGAGGTGGCCGAGCGCCTGGCGGCGAAGCCGGGGTCGAAGATCTACGGCTCGCCGAGCGTGAAGGCCGCGTGGTACGGCGAGTGGCGGCTCACCGGCACGGTGTCGCGGCAGGTGTTCTGGCCCGTTCCGAACGTCGACAGCCTGCTCGTCGGCTTCGATCGGTCGGAGGGCGAGCGCGGTTCCGAGGCCGAGCGTCGCCGCACCTTCGAGATCGTCGATGCCGCGTTCAACCAGCGCCGCAAGATGCTCCGCCAGGCGCTGTCCGGCGTCTTCGGCAGCTCGGCCGCTGCGACCGAGGTGCTGACGGCCGCCGGCGTGGCCCCGACCGCCCGCGGCGAGGACCTCACGGTCGACGACTACCAGCGCATCGCGCAGCAGGCACCGGCGGCGCCGGACGCGGCGGCCGGGGTCTGACGCCCCGCGCGCGGCCTGAGGCTCTGCCCCTCGACACCGCCGCCTGACGCCCTGCGCGGCCTGACGCCCCGCGCGCGGCCCGAGGTTCTGCCCCTAGACACCGCCGCCTGACGCCCCGCGCGCGGCCCGGGGTTCTGCCCCTCGACACCGCCGGGCTCCCGCCGTCGCGGCGGGAGCCCGGCGGAGGTGCGGGCAGGACGCGGAGCTCAGACCCCCGAAGGGATCTCGGTGAGCGTGCGGTCGTGCAGGGGCTGCACGGGTCGGTGGTTGTCGGGGTAGACGTCGGTGAACGCGGCGAGCTCCTCCGCCGACACCGTCACCGGGGTGAGGTAGACGTTCCAGCGCACGCCCTCGGTGCACGGCGGCGTGGTGAGCGAGCCGTCGTACTGCACGCTCATGCCGTCCGCCGGGATGAGCGCGCTCGGGTCGATCTCGTGGCTCAGCGGCGTGCCCTTCTCGCTCACGGTGGTGGTGATCGACGAGAAGAACTCGTCAAGTGCCGTGCTGGCCGGCCCAGCCTGCAGCATCACGCCGAGCACGAGCATCGAGCCGTCCTCGGCCTTGTGCACCAGGTGCAGCTCGGCGGGAGCCGTGCGTCCGTCGATCGTGTGCTCGCTGCTCGCGTGCAGGTGGAACTGCTGCAGCTCGTACGTCTTGCCGTTCACCTCGATCGAGTTGGACGTCGGGTCCTCCGGGATCGCCTCGATGGTGTGGCCGTTGTTCTCGATGTCGAACGCGGCGGGGGCGTAGTGCGTCACGACCTTCTGCGCGGCGGTCCCCATCTGCACCGTCGAGGTGTCGATGGCGATGGGGGACTCGTGGGAGCTGTCGACGTTCTCGCACGCGGCGCCGAACTTCCCCCAGTGCTCGGGGCCGTTGGACCCGCGGTACGACCACTCGGCGTCCGCGGAGGCGCCGGGCGAGGGCGACGCAGACGCGGCGGGGGTCGTGGCGGCGGGTGCGCAGCCGGCGAGAGCGCCGATCGCGAGGGCCGCGGTGGACAGAGCGAGAGCGGGGCGGATCTTCATGTTGTTTCCTTCGGAGTGTGCGGCGCGCGCTGCAGGCACAGCGGATCGCCGCGCACCACACCGCGACGCCATCGGGACGATGCCCTGGCGGACTGCGTGATCACCCGGACGGCCAGTTGTCACTGCCCCGCGGCGTCCGAGCGGCACGAGTGTAGGCGACGAAACCCGGAGTTGCCCGTGGTCCCGCACCGCCCGTCGTCCCCGCCTACCAGCGCATCGAGCGCCACGCAACGGCGATCCCGGATCCCACACCGCCCGGTAATCTGGCACCGTGACCGACTCCCCGCGCTTCCGTCCCGATGTCCCCGAGCTCCACCGCCCGTACGCCGCCGACGAGGGCCGCTACGGACGGTTCGCCTACCGTCAGGTCGGGTCGTCCGGCCTCTACCTGCCGCCGATCTCGCTCGGGCTGTGGTGGAACTTCGGCGACAACATCCCGCTCGACAACCAGCGCGCGCTGCTGCGTCACGCGTTCGACGGCGGTATCACGCACTTCGATCTCGCGAACAACTACGGCCCGCCCTACGGCTCCGCCGAGAAGAACTTCGGTCGCATCTTCGCGGAGGACTTCCGGCCCTACCGCGACGAGCTCATCATCTCGTCGAAGGCCGGCTGGGACATGTGGCCGGGCCCGTACGGCGACTACGCGAGCCGCAAGTACATCCTCGCCAGCGCCGAGCAGTCGCTCACGCGCATGGGCCTGGACTACGTCGACATCTTCTACTCGCACCGCGTCGATCCGGTCACCCCGATCGAGGAGACCGTGGGCGCGCTCGACACGCTCGTGCGGCAGGGCAAGGCCCTCTACGTGGGCATCTCGTCGTACAGCGCCGAGCGCACGGCCGAGGCGGTCGCCGTGGCGAAGGATCTCGGCACCCCGCTGGTCATCCACCAGCCCGCGTACTCCATCCTGAACCGGTGGATCGAGGACGGCCTCACGACGACGCTCGAGGAGTCGGGTCTCGGGGCCATCGCGTTCACGCCGCTCGCGCAGGGACTGCTCACCGACAAGTACCTGGGCGACGGCACCGCCGACCGGGCGCAGCAGCGCGGCTCGCTCCCGAAGGGCAAGCTCACCGACGAGGCCGTGCAGACGCTGCGGGCGCTGAACGACGTGGCGAAGGGCCGCGGACAGTCGCTCGCCCAGCTGGCGCTGCAGTGGACGCTGCGCACCCCGGTGGTCGCCTCGGCCCTGATCGGGGCGTCCCGGCCCGAGCAGCTCGACGAGAACCTCGCCGCGCTCGACGGGCCCGAGTTCACCGCGGAGGAGCTCGCCCGCATCGACGAGCTGTCCGGGGGGATCGACGTGAACCTCTGGGCGACCTCCTCGGATCTGTGACCCGGTCATGAGCCTCGCCTCGGCCGCCGGATCCGTGCACGTGCGCGCGCCGGGGAAGATCAACGTCTATCTGGGGGTCGGTGGCCGCCACGACGACGGCTACCACGCCCTCGCGACGGTGTTCCAGGCGGTGTCGCTGTACGAAGACGTGATCGCGCGACGGGCGGACGACTTCTCGATCACGGTGTCCGGGGTCGAGGACGACGGCTCCGTGCCGCTCGACGACCGCAACCTGGCGATGCGCGCGGCGAAGCTGCTCGCCACGGCCACCGAGCACACCGGCGGGGTGGCGCTCGAGGTGCGCAAGAGCGTTCCGGTCGCTGGCGGCATGGGGGGCGGATCGGCCGACGCCGCCGCGGCCCTGGTCGCGTGCGATGCGCTGTGGGGGACCGGTCTGTCGCCCGCGCGTCTGCACGACCTGGCGGCGCGGCTCGGCGCCGACGTCCCGTTCGCCCTGCACGGCGGCACGGCGGTGGGCACGGGGCGCGGTGATCAGCTGAACCCCGCGCTCGCGCGTGGCCGCTTCGACTGGCTGCTGGTGACGAGCGAGCAGGGCCTGTCGACCCCGGTGGTGTACGAGCGGCTCGACCTGCTGCGCGAGGAGGAGGGTGCGCTCGCCGATGACCCGCCGCTGTCGCTCGACGTGCCGATCCCGGTGCTCCAGGCGCTGCGCACCGGAGACCCGCGGCAGCTCGCCGATGCGCTGCACAACGACCTGCAGACGGCGGCGCTGCACGAGCGGCCCGACCTGGGTGACACGATCGACCGCGGGATCGCGGCGGGTGCCCTGCACGGGATCGTCTCGGGCTCCGGTCCCACGGTCGCGCTGCTGTGCCCCGATCCCGAGACCGCGCAGGACGTGCAGACCCGGCTGCGGGACGAGGGGTTGGACCCGCTGCACGTGCACGGGCCGGTGCCCGGCGCCCGCATCCTCGGCTGAGGTCTCCCGCCGCGACGTCCTCCGGCCCACCGGTCCGTGACGCCTTCGGGATGCACGGCGCGGTCGTGGCAGACATAATGAAGTGACGATGTGACCGTGCACACGCGAGGAGGCAGTGATGTCCACGTCCTCCGAGCGTGCCCGCCTGCCGAGCATCCGCGACGTCGCCCGGCTCGCGGGGGTGTCGCACCAGACGGTGTCCCGCGTGCTGAACGATCACCCCAGCATCCGGCCGGAGACCAAGGCGAAGGTGCTCGACGCGATCGCCGTGCTGGACTACCGGCCGAACCTCGCGGCGCGCGCGCTGGTGACGAGCAAGTCGAACATGCTGGGCATCCTGTCCGCCACGATCGGCGAGTTCGGCCCCACCTCGTCCATCGCCGGGATCGAGGATGCGGCGCGCGAGGAGGGCTACTCGGTCTCCACGCTCAACCTCCCCTCGACCACGCCGGAGGCCATCGGCAACGCGGTGCGCCAGCTCGAGCGGGAGCAGGTCGACGGGATCGTGGTGCTCGCGCCACAGGTGCGCGTGTTCCATGTCTTGCGCGGCATGTCCGGCGCGATGCCCTTCGTCACTCTGCAGACGGCGTCGGGCTCGGACGGCGTGAGCCTGTCGGCCGATCAGGTCGCCGGTGCCAAAGCCGCGACGGAGCACCTCATCTCGCTCGGGCACAGCGACATCCTGCACCTGGCCGGACCGCAGGACTGGATCGAGGCGGAGTCGCGCATGCGGGGCTACCTCGACGCGCTGCGCGATGCCGATCTGCCCACGTTCCCGCCCATCCGCGGGGACTGGACGGCGGACTTCGGCTACTTCGCGGGCAAGGAGCTGTCGCACCGCCGCGACTTCACGGCGGTGTTCGCGGCGAACGACCTGATGGCGATCGGACTGCTGCACGGCTTCCGCGACGCCGGGGTGCGGGTGCCGCATGACGTGAGCGTGATCGGCTTCGACGACATCCCGGTCGCGGCCCACGTGGCACCGACGCTGAGCACCGTGCACCAGGACTTCCCGGAGCTGGGCCGCCGCGCGGTGCGCATCCTGCTGGCGCAGATCCGCGGTGAGGATCCGCCCGCGTTCGGGGCGCTGCAGACGCTGCTGCGGGCTCGCGAGTCGGCCGCCGCCCGCTGAGCCGATCCGGCGCGTTCGGGGCATTCGATTCCCGCGGGCCGCGCCCCTCCACGGATCGAATCCTTTCGATCCGCCGCGCCGCCGGGATGCCCGTGTTCCTGCGGATCGCGAGGAGATCACGGTCGCGACACGGAATGCCCGCGCCGACTTGACACCGCTCCCGCGGGAGACGACGATGTATCGATGTGAACGGTCACATCGAAGGTGACCGCACGTCGCGAGGAAGATCCGTGAGCACCACTGCAACGTTGCCGACCGTGTCAGGCCCGATCCTGGAGATGCGCAGCATCACCAAGGAGTTTCCGGGGGTCAAGGCGCTCGCCGACGTCTCGATCACCGTCCGCGCCGGCGAGATCCACGCGATCTGCGGCGAGAACGGCGCCGGGAAGTCGACGCTGATGAAGGTCCTCTCCGGGGTGTACCCGTACGGCAGTTACGACGGGGAGATCCTGCTGTACGGCGAGGAGCAGCGCTTCAAGGACATCGCCGCGAGCGAGCAGGCGGGCATCGTCATCATCCACCAGGAGCTGGCGCTCATCCCCGAGCTGTCCGTCACCGAGAACATCTTCCTCGGCAACGAGATCCGCCGCTTCGGCCGCATCGACTGGCAGGCGCAGAAGGAGCGCACGATCGAGCTGCTCGCCCGCGTCGGGCTGAGCGAAGACCCCGACGTGCCGATCAAGACCCTCGGTGTCGGCAAGCAGCAGCTCATCGAGATCGCCAAGGCCCTCAACAAGGACGTCAAGCTCCTGATCCTCGACGAGCCGACCGCGGCCCTGAACGAGAACGACTCCCAGCACCTGCTCGACCTGATCCTGGGGCTCAAGGCCAAGGGCATCGCGTCGATCATGATCAGCCACAAGCTCAACGAGATCGAGCAGATCGCCGACGAGATCACGATCATCCGCGACGGCCGCACGGTCGAGACGCTCGACATCTCCCGCGGCGAGATCAACGAGGACCGCATCATCCGCGGCATGGTCGGCCGGTCGCTGGAGAGCCGCTACCCCGACCGCACGCCCGAGATCGGCGAGGTGTTCTTCGAGGTCAGGGACTGGTGGGTGCAGCACCCGACGGTGCCGGAGCGCATGGTCGTGAAGGG
Organism: Microbacterium sp. NPDC060132; assembly: GCF_042729675.1. Lineage (NCBI taxonomy): Bacteria > Bacillati > Actinomycetota > Actinomycetes > Micrococcales > Microbacteriaceae > Microbacterium > Microbacterium sp. NPDC060132. The sequence continues at coordinate 89,260 of NZ_JBHWXU010000002.1, forward strand.
CTCGAACCTGAACGTGCGGCGCGGCGAGGTCGTCGGCATCGCCGGGCTCATGGGCGCGGGGCGCACCGAGCTCGCCATGAGCATCTTCGGTCGCTCCTACGGCACCTACCTCTCCGGCACGCTCGTGAAGGACGGGCAGGAGATCGAACTGCCCGATGTCGCTGCGGCCATCAAGCACGGCCTCGCCTACGTGAGCGAGGACCGCAAGGTGCTGGGGCTCAACCTGCTCGACACCATCAAACGGTCGATCGTGGCGGCGAAGCTGTCGAAGATCGCGCACAACGGGGTGGTCGACGCGCGCGAGGAGTTCGCGGTCGCCGAACGCTACCGCAAGGCGCTGCGCATCAAGACCCCCTCGGTGGAGGAGGGCGTCGGCAAGCTGTCGGGCGGCAACCAGCAGAAGGTCGTCCTCGCGAAGTGGATGTTCACCGACCCCGACCTGCTGATCCTCGACGAGCCGACCCGCGGCATCGACGTCGGCGCGAAGTACGAGATCTACGCGATCATCAACGAGCTCGCCGCCCAGGGCAAGGGCGTGATCGTGATCTCCAGCGAGCTGCCCGAGCTTCTCGGCATCTCCGACCGCATCTACACCGTGTTCGAAGGCCGGGTCACCGACTGCATCCCGGCCGACCAGGCGACCCCCGAGGACCTCATGCGCAGCATGACCTCCGCGACCCAGAAAGCATCCGCATGACCACCGACTCGACCACCGCGAAGCGCGGCTTCCACTTCAAGGACATCACGAAGATGTTCGGCGGCGGCGGCACCTCCACGCTGCGCCAGTTCGGCATCCTCGGCAGCCTCGTCGTCATCCTCGTCGTCTTCCAGGTGCTGACGTGGATCGTGAAGGGCACCGGACTCACGCTGTCGTCCGGGAACCTCATCAACGTCGTCAACCAGTACTCGTACATCCTGATCCTGGCGATCGGCATGGTGATGGTCATCATCATGGGGCACATCGACCTCTCGGTCGGCTCGGTCGCCGCGTTCACGGGCATCGTGGTGGCGAAGGCCATGCAGGACTGGAACCTTCCCTGGCCGCTCGGCATCCTGCTGGGACTGGGGGTCGGTGTGCTCGTGGGAGCCTGGCAGGGCTTCTGGGTCGCCTATGTGGGAGTGCCGGCGTTCATCGTGACCCTGGCCGGCATGCTGTTCTTCCGCGGGGCGAACCAGTGGGTCGGCGACTCGCAGTCCGTGCCCGTACCGGAGGGCTTCAAGATCATCGGCGCGGGGTACCTGCCGGAGATCGCGCTGCCGCTGCCGTTCAACATCCCGACCATGCTGCTGGCGCTCGCCGGCGTGGCGTGGATCGTGTTCTGGGAGATCCGTACGCGTCGCGTGCAGCGCAAGATGGGCTCCGACATGGCGCCGCTGTGGGTCAGCGTCACCAAGGTCGTGCTGATCTCGGCGGTCATCCTCATCGCGGGCTGGCTGTTCGCCACCGGACGTGAGGGCACCAGCTTCCCGATCTCGGGCGTCATCCTGCTCGCCCTGGTCATCCTGTACTCGTTCATCACGAACAACACCGTGTTCGGCCGGCACATCTACGCGGTCGGCGGCAACCGGCAGGCGGCGCGCCTGTCGGGCGTGAAGGACCGCTGGGTCGACTTCTTCGTGATGATGAACATGTCGGTCCTGGCCTCGCTGGCCGGCATGATCTACGTCGCGAGGGCGACCGCGTCCGGTCCCCAGGACGGCAACGGCTGGGAGCTCGACGCGATCGCCTCGGTCTTCATCGGCGGTGCGGCGGTCTCGGGCGGCATCGGCACCGTGATCGGGTCGATCATCGGTGGTCTCGTGATGGCGTTCCTCAACAACGGCCTCGCCCTGCTCGGCGCCGGCGCCGACGTGGTGTCGATGATCAAGGGCCTCGTGCTGCTGTTCGCGGTCGGCATCGACGTGTGGAACAAGCAGCAGGGACGCCCCTCGATCACCGGCTTCCTCACGCGCCGCTTCGGCCGCAAGCAGGACCCGGCCACCGACACCTTCGATCCGACGAAGACGAACTACCCCACCAGCCAGAAGTACGAAGCCCCCGCCGTCGAGGAGACGCGCGGAAAGTAAGGGCCGCGTCGCGCAGCGCACGCGCGACGAGACCTGCACACACCAGAGAAAGAGATCACATGAAGAAGATTCTTCTGTCGGCGACAGCGCTTGTCGTCGCGGGCGCATTCGCCCTCACCGGCTGCTCCTCGGAGCGCGGCGGTGACACGGGATCGGGTTCCGGCGATGAAGCGACGAAGGGCTTCGCCGCCGACGCCACGATCGGTGTCGCCCTCCCGGACAAGACCTCGGAGAACTGGGTCCTGGCCGGTGACCTGTTCAAGACCGGTCTCGAGAAGGCGGGATTCAAGGCCGACGTGCAGTATGCGCCGGCCAGCAACACGGTCGCCGAGCAGCAGAACCAGATCCAGGCGCTCGTCACGGGTGGTGCCAAGGTCATCATCATCGGCGCGAAGGACGGCAAGCAGCTCACCACCCAGGTCGAGGCCGCGCGCGACGCCGGTGTCGCCGTCATCGCGTACGACCGCCTGATTGAGAACACCGACGCGGTGGACTACTACGTCGCGTTCGACAACTTCGAGGTCGGCAAGCTCCAGGGCCAGGCGCTCCTCGACGGTCTCGCCGAGCGCGCGGGCCACGAGGCGCCGTACAACATCGAGCTGTTCTCGGGTTCGCCGGACGACGCCAACTCCGCCGTGTTCTTCAACGGCGCGATGGAGGTGCTGCAGCCGAAGATCGACGACGGCACGCTGAACGTCGTCTCCGGTCAGACCGAGATCTCCCAGACGGCGACCGAGGGTTGGAAGCCGGAGAACGCCCAGCGTCGCATGGACTCGATCCTCACGTCCAGCTACGGCTCGGAGACGCTCGACGGCGTCCTGTCCCCGAACGACACGCTCGCGCGCGCCATCATCACCTCGGCGCAGCAGGCCGGCAAGCCCGTCCCGGTCGTGACGGGTCAGGACTCCGAGGTCGAGTCGGTGAAGTCGATCATGGAGGGCGTCCAGTACTCCACGATCAACAAGGACACCACGCTGCTGGTGGAGCAGGCCATCAAGATGGTCGGCCAGCTGCAGAAGGGCGAGGAGGTCGACGTCAACGACACCGACCAGTACGACAACGGCAAGAAGGTCGTTCCGGCCTACCTGCTCCCGCCGGTCATCGTGACCAAGGAGAACGCGGCCGAGGCGTACGCCAACGTGCCGAGCCTCCTCGAGATCGTGAAGTCGTACCAGTAACACGATTCGCACCGCGCACGAGCCGTCCGTCCCTTCCGGGGCGGGCGGCTCGTCCGCATGGGGGCCCGTGTCTGTACGGCGCCCGCGTCACGGGGCTGTGTCGGTCGCGGCGCCCGTGACGCCAGCGCACCGGCGCCGATCACGAGGTCGCGTCACGAGGTGCGCGTCATGGAGGCGCGGGTGAGGAGCAGGAGGGTGAGGGCGATCCCGGTGAGGGCGACTGCGACCCAGACCGGTCCGAGAGGTCCGGTGCCGGTCGCCAGTGCCGCGGCTCCGAGCACGGGGCCCGCGGCCGCTCCGACGTTCAGGGCTGCGGTCGCGGCGGAGCCGGCCATGGTCGGTGCCCCGGTCGCGGCGTACAGCACCCGTGTGACCAGGGTGCTGCCCACCCCGAACGACAACACTCCCAGCACGAGCACGCCGGCGAGCAGAGTCGCGGGGTGGGTCGCGAGGAGCGCGAACGCCGTCCAGCCGGCGAGCAGCAGCGGTCCGCCGATGCCGACCACCAGCCCGGGGTGCCGGTCGGAGAGTCGCCCGGCGACGGTCACACCGACGAACGACCCGACGCCGAACAGCACCAGGGCGATCGCCACCCATCCCTCGGCCAGGTGCGCGGTCTCGGTCACGATCGGCGCGAGGAACGTGAAGGCGGCGAACGTGCCGCCGTTGATCAGCGCCGCGAGCGCCAGAGCGACGGCGACCGGTCGGGTGCCGAAGACGCGCAGCTCGGCACGCAGGGTCGGCGCGGCCGCGGGTGTGGGTGTGGGCGCGGGCGCGGGTGTGGGCGTGGCCGCGGGCGCGGGCGCGGGTGTGGGTGTGGGCGCTGGTGTGGGTATGGATGTGGACTCTGGCCGGTATGGAGCGATCACGCGCGCGGGGACGCCGCGGACGATCCCGAGGAGGGCGGGCACGCAGAGCAGCGCGACTGCCCAGAAGGTGGCGCGCCACCCCCAGACCGCGCCCAGCACGGCGCCCGCGGGAACGCCCGCGACCGTGGCGACGGTGGTGCCCGCCAGGAGCACTGAGACGGCGCGCCCGGTCTGGCCGGGCGGCACCAGCGACGTCGCGGTGCGCAGGGCGACGGCGAGGAAGCCGGCGTTGGCGATCGCGCTCACCACTCGCGTGAGGAGCAGGATCTCGAACGATGTGGTGAGGGCGCCGAGCACGTGGCACGCGCCGAACGCGAGCAGGCACAGGAGCAGGGTGAGGCGAGGCGGCCATCCGCGCGCGGAGGCCGCCATCACCGGGGCGCCCACGACCATTCCGATCGCGAAGGCGGAGGTGAGCAGTCCCGCGGACCCGACCGGAATGTGGAGGTCGTCGGCGATCGCGGGGAGGAGCCCGGCGAGCATGAATTCGGACGTGCCCATGACGAACACCGTCAGGGCGAGGGAGTAGAGGGCAAGAGGCATCGAGGACTCCGAGGTGAGAGAGCAGAAGGGATCTTCTGGTCACCACGGCCAGCCCGGTGCGACGGGTGCGACGGGGGAGCGCCCGCCCGGGGGCGGATGCGACGAGTCAGCGAGTGTCGGGGCTGGCGGTGCGACCGGCAGCCCCCGACCTGTCTGATTCGGGGCTCGACATGCTTCCACTCTAGGGGGAGGCGCACCGCAGACTCCTGCCGCGCTCGCCGCACCCACCGCGCTCGCCGCACCTGCCGCGCTCGCCGCACTCGCTGCATCCACCGCTCGCCGCACCTGCCGCACTCGCTGCACCCACCGCTCGCCGCACCTGCCGCACTCGCTGCACCCACCGCTCGCCGCACCTGCCGCACTCGCTGCACCCACCGCTCGCCGCACCCGCCGGCATCATCAATGCGCTCGCAGCATCGCGACTCAGAACGGTGCCGCCTCCGCGAACACCACCGATGGCCGAGGCGGCGGACGGTCGAGGTAGCTCCGTCCGGCCGGACTCGTCCACTCCAGAAGGCCGCCCGGCCGCTGCCGCACCTGCCACGGGGAGTGGTGCTTGAGGGTGTGGTGTCTGCGGCAGAGGGTCGCCAGGTTCCGGTGCTCGGTCGTCCCGCCGCGGGCCGCATCGTGGGTGTGGTCGAGGTCGCTCTTCCGCGCCGCGAGGCCGCATCCGGGGAAACGGCAGCGCTGGTCGCGCGCTCGCAGGTGCCGGCGGAGCTCCTCGCTCGGCCGGTAGCGGTCGACCGCGAGCGTCGCGCCGCTGATCGGATGCGTGAGCACCCGATCCCACCCCGCGGCGCCGCCGGTCAGATGTCGGGCGGTCTCCGCATCGATCGGCGTCTGACCGTCGAGCTCAGCCGGAGCACCCGCCGCCGTGGGGTGATCGTCACGAAGAAGGGTCAGCACGGGCACCGTCACCTCCACGCGCGCCCGCAGCTCGCCCAGCAGACCGTCCGCCGTGTCGTGGCCGGCCGGGGTGCCAGTCAGCACCAGATCGGAGAGCAGGTCGGCTCGCAGCTGGTCGACCGTGCGGGTGTCGGGTGTGGCAGGGGAGGGCTCGGTCGCGCCCCGCTCCGCGCGCGCGTTCTCCTGCTGTACGGCGTGAGCCATCTGCGACAGCCGGTCGAACATGCCGTGGACGAGTGCCGCCGGTCCGTGCATGCCCAGGTCGGCCATCCCGTCGCCTGCGTCTTTCACCCAGACCCGCCGCTGCTCGCGGGCGTCGCGGTGCCGTTCGGTGACCGTGCGCTCCTGGAAGCGTTCGGCGAGGCGTCGCACGAGCGGCCGCAGCCGGTTGGGCGAGGTGGTCTGCGCGAGGGCTACGGCGTCGTCGGCGAAGGCCGACCGCTCGGAAGCGTCGTGGAGATGCGCACCCGCGTCGAGGATCGCGCGCGCGTGCGCCGCGCTGATCAGCCCGCGGCCCTGCGCCTCCCACACCGCGGGGAAGCGCTCGACCAGCCAGGACGCCTCGGACATGCGCCGTTCGACCGCGCGATCGCTCGCGCGCTGGGCCGCGCCGATCTCGGCGGCGACCGTGCGGATCGCCAGGTCGCCGTGGTCGGGGTGGCGCCCCTGCCGGGCGATGTCGACCGCGAGGCGCCCGGCCAGGGCCAGCAAGCCGTCGCGGGCGGCCTGCATGCTGCTCAGCGTCTGCTCCGCCGCGATCAGGCCCGCGACCAGCTCGGCGAGCATCGCCCGCTGGGAGTCGGTGGCGTCGAGCAGCGCGGTCATGACCTCACTCCATCACTGACCACCGACATTCGAACAAAGGATCGAACGAGTATGGACGAAAGTCAGGTCACGGAAAGGTAACGGTCGTGGTTTACTGACGCGATGCTTCTCAACGTCGTCGAAGCCGGTTCGGGCGAGCACACGGTCGTGCTCCTCCACGGCATGATGGGCTCCGCCGAGAGCTGGCACCGCGTCGTGCCCGCGCTGACGGAGCGCGGTTTCCGCGTACTCGCGCTCGATCTCCCCGGTCACGGACTCTCGCCGCGCGATCCGCAGCTCACGATCGAGAGCGCGGCCGACGCGGTCGTCGAGACCCTGGTGCGCCTCCTCGAGCCCCCGTCCGCCACCCCCGGCCCGCCCCTGATCGCCGCGATGGGACACTCCTTCGGTGCCACGGTCCTCGCCGCGGCCGCCCCGCGACTCGAACCGGCGCTCGCCGTCTACGTCGACGCGGCGCTGACCCTGCAGGGCGGTCAGGATCGCGCGGCGCTGGTGTCGCAGTACGAACACGACCGGCGTGCACGCCTGTCGCCGACCGAGCTGCGCCGCGCGCGTCCGTTCTATTCGGTCGCCGATGCCGAGGCGGAGGCCCGCGCGGCCGAGCGGTTCGATGCCGCGACGGCCGCGTCCGTGTCGTGCGGCTCCGATGGGCACTGGAGCGCCGCACCGGGCTCGATCGTGGTCCGCGCCGACCCCAGCGCGTGGGTCACCGACGAGGATGCGCGCCGGTTCGAGCACGAGGGCGTCCGCGTGCGGAGCATCCCCGGCGCGGCGCACACCGTCTGGTACAGCCACTTCGACGTGTTCACGGCGGCGCTGCCGGAGCTCTTCGGCTCCCGCTGACGACAGGGCGGGCGGCCCGCGATCCGCGACTACCCTGGAGAGGACATGGCACATCTTCTCGGGGCCGAAGCCCTGCACCTCGAATACCCGACCCGCGTCGTCTTCGACTCCGTCACCCTCGGCATCGAGGAGGGGGACCGCATCGGGATCGTCGGCCGCAACGGCGACGGCAAGTCCAGCCTCCTCGGCATGCTCGCCGGCACCAAGGAGCCGGACTCCGGCCGGGTGACCGTGCGCGGCGGCACCCGCATCGGTGTGCTGACCCAGGCGGATACGCTCCCGGACGACCTCACGATCGGCGCGGCCGTGGTCGGCGACGTGCCGGAGCACGAGTGGGCGGGCGACGCCCGGGTGCGCGATGTGATCGACGGGCTGCTGCGAGAGCTCCCGTGGGACGCGCGGATCGGATCGCTCAGCGGCGGCCAGCGGCGGCGTGTGTCGCTCGCCAAGCTCCTGACCGGCGACTGGGACGTGATCGCGCTCGACGAGCCCACCAACCACCTCGACGTCGAGGCCATCACCTGGCTCGCCGGTCACCTGAAGAAGCGCTGGTCCCCGAACGCCGGGGCGCTGCTGGTCGTCACGCACGACCGCTGGTTCCTCGACGAGATCTGCACCGAGACGTGGGAGGTGCACGACCGCATCGTCGAGCCGTTCGAGGGCGGCTACGCGGCGTACATCCTGCAGCGGGTCGAGCGTGACCGCATGGCCGCGGCGACCGAGGCGAAGCGGCAGAACCTCGCCCGCAAGGAGCTCGCGTGGCTGCGCCGTGGCGCCCCCGCGCGCACCAGCAAGCCGAAGTTCCGCATCGACGCGGCCAACGAGCTGATCGCGGACGTGCCGGAGATCCGCGACAAGGTGTCGCTGCAGTCGCTCGCGGTGTCGCGGCTCGGGAAGGACGTGGTCGACCTGCTCGACGTCGGCGTGACCTACCCGACCGAGGACGGCGGCGTGAAGACGGTGCTGAAGGACGTGGAGTGGCGCATCGCACCGGGGGAGCGCACCGGCATCCTCGGGGTGAACGGGGCGGGGAAGTCCACGCTGCTCGGGCTGATCTCCGGTGCCGTCGAGCCGACAGAGGGCCGGGTCAAGCGCGGCAAGACCGTGCAGGTGCGCACCCTCACGCAGCGCCTCGACGAGCTCACGCCGCACTGGAACGACCCGGTGCGCGTGGTGATCTCCGGGTTGCGCACCTCCTACACGCTCGGCGCCGGGTCGAAGGCGCAAGACCTCACGCCCGGTCAGCTGCTGGAGCGGCTCGGCTTCTCCTCGGCGCAGCTGTCGACACCGGTCAAAGACCTCTCGGGCGGCCAGCAGCGCCGGTTGCAGCTGCTGCTCGTGCTGCTCGACCAGCCCAACGTGCTGATCCTCGACGAGCCGACCAACGACATGGACACCGACATGCTCGCCGCGATCGAGGACCTCCTCGACTCCTGGTCGGGCACGCTCCTGGTCGTCAGCCACGACCGGTACTTCCTGGAGCGCGTGACCGACCAGCAGTACGCGATCCTCCCGGGGCCCGACGGCGCCGGACGGCTGCGCCACCTCCCCGGCGGCGTGGACGAGTACCTGCGGCTGCGCGAGCGGGTGGAGGCCGAGGGGCCGAAGCCCTCCGCGAGTGCCGCTGCGGCGGCACCGACCGGCCTCGACGGTGCCGCGCTCCGCACGGCGCAGAAGGAGGTCGCGGCGCTCGAACGACGCATCCAGAAGCTCACCGCGCAGGTCGACGCGGCCAAGCACGCACTCGCCGACCACGACCAGTCCGACTACGCCGGACTGGGGGAGCGGATGAAGGAGATCTCGGCGCAGGAGGCCGAGATCGAGGAGCTCGAGCTGCGCTGGTTCGAACTCACCGAACAGATCGGCTGAGACCAGGAATATCCTTCTCCCCATAGCGTTGGGAGGTAGGGATGGAAGGCCTTGAAGTCACCGTCCTGCTCGGACTCACGATCCTCGTCGGAACCCTGATCGCCCCGCGCGTGCGTCTCGCGCTCCCGCTCGTCCTCGTCCTGCTCGGACTGCTGCTCGGTTTCGTGCCGGAGCTGCGCGAGGTGCAGCTGCCGCCGGAGACCGTGCTGCTGCTGTTCCTGCCCGTGATCCTGTTCTGGGAGAGCCTCACCACGTCGCTGCGCTCGATCCGCCGCGACTTCCGCTACATCCTGCCGATGAGCACCCTGCTCGTGGTGGCCTCGGCGTTCGCGGTCGCGGGCATCGGCGTGCTGTTCGGGATGCCGTGGGAGGTCGCGCTCATCCTGGGCGCCGCCGTCGCCCCGCCCGATGCCACCGCGGTCGCCGCGCTCGGACGTCTGCTGCCGCGACGCATGTTCATGAAGCTGAAGGCGGAGAGCCTCACGAACGACGGCACCGCGCTCGTCCTGTATGCGATCGCGGTGTCGCTCGCGCTCGGCGGCCAGGTCACGCCGCTCTCGGTCACGTGGGACGTGCTGGTGTCGTACGTCGGCGGGGTCGCGGCGGGCGTCGCGGTCGCCGCGATCGCGTACCTGCTGCTGCGTCGCATGTCGTCGACCATCGTCATCAACGTGACGCTGCTGCTCGTGCCGTTCTCGGCGTTCCTGGTCGCCGAGATGGTGCACGCCTCGGGGGTGCTGGCCGTGGTCGTGGCCGGACTCATCGTGGCCTGGGTGTCGCCGCGCGTGACGACCGCGGCGTCGCGGCGCCAGGCGGACGCGGCGTGGCCCTTCGGCGTGTTCCTCCTCAACGGCGCGCTGTTCGTGCTCATCGGGCTCGAGGTGCAGTACGTGGTGCACGAGGTGCCGCCGTCGGTGATCGGGCGACTGGTGCTGATCACGCTCGCGGTGTGGGCCACGCTGCTGGTCGTGCGCTACCTGTTCCAGCTGCTCAACGTGCTGTTCCAGGGCAGGCCGTCCGCCCGCCCGGCCCCTGGCTCGCGCTCCCGTGCGCGCCTCGTGTCCACCGTCGCGGGGATGCGCGGAGCCGTGTCGCTCGCGATCGCCCTGTCGGTGCCCACGACCGTGACCGAGGGCGGCGCGATCGCCGGCCGCGACGAGATCGTGCTCGTGACGGCCGGGGTGATCCTGCTCAGTCTGCTCGCGCAGGCCCCCATGCTGCCGGCCCTGGTGCGCTGGGCGCGGTTCCCGGTCGACCACGCGGAGGCCGAGGAGTTCGAGCTCGCGGAGCGTGCGATCTCCGGCGCCGCTCTGGCCGCGCTGGACGACCTGGCCGCCGAGCACGGCGTCGGCGCGGAGGTGCGCGATCACGTGCGGGCCGAGGGGTATCGCAACCTGGAGTTCGCGAACGCCCGGACCCTGGCGCGGGAGCAGGCCCTGATCGACGCGGAGGCCGAGGCGCTGGACGACATGCTCGGCGAGCCCGACCCCCTGGGCATCGGCGGGGAGGAGGGCACCGGGGAGCCGGAACCCGACGGCGGCGTCGGCGGCGCGGTCGACCCCGAGTCGAGCGACGGCACGGTACTGCAGATGATCGCGACCTCGGCCGACGTCGACCTGGCCCAGCGCTCTCCGCTCATCCGGCACGAGGAGCACACGCGACTCAAGCTCGCGCTGCTCGATCGCAAGCGCGAGGTGCTGCTCGGGCTGCGCAGCGCCGGGACCGTGGACGACCTGGTGGTGCGGCGCATCTCGGCCCGGCTCGACCTCGAACAGGTGCGTCTGCAGGGCATCGAGGAGTTCGACTGACCCTCACCCGGTCGTCCGTGCCGGGCTCCGCCGGGACCTGTGACGCCGTGTGACGGCGCGATTCCGCCGCCTGCGCCCGACCTGCCTAACGTAGTCGGGTCCCGCCAGGAAGGAACCCCCTCATCATGTCCCGCCGCACCACCACCGTCCTCGCCGCGCTCGCCGCGGTCCCGCTGTTCGTCGCGCTCTCCGGATGCGCGACGGCCTCCTCCGACGCCGGTTCCGGCGACGCGGAGAACGAGACCGTCAAGATCGGGGTCGTCGGCAAGGGCGACGCGCAGTGGCCCGCCTTCGTCGAGGCTGCCGCCGACGAGGGCATCACGGTCGAGCTGGTCGACTTCGGCTCCTACGAGCAGCCGAACCCCGCGCTGACGGAGGGCGAGATCGACCTCAACCAGTTCCAGCACATCGTGTACCTCGCCGAGTACAACAACGCCTCGGGCTCCGACCTCACGCCGATCGGCTCCACCGCGATCTACCCGCTCGGCCTGTACTCGAAGAAGTACGACGACGTGGACGACATCCCCAAGGGCGAGACCGTCGCCGTGCCGGACGACGCGTCGAACCAGGCCCGCGCGCTGAACGTGCTGCAGCAGGCCGGCCTCGTCGAGCTGAAGAGCGGCGGCACGCCCTACTCCGACCTCGCCGACGTCGACACCGAGAAGTCGAAGGTGCAGGTGAAGGCGCTGGAGGCGGCGCTCATCCCCACCTCACTGCCCGATGTCGCCGCTGCGATCATCAACAACGACTTCGTGGAGGACGCCGGGCTCACGTTCGACGACGCGATCGCGCAGGACGACCCCGAGGACCCGAGCGCCCTGCCGTACGTGAACATCTTCGCGGCCCGCGCGGAGGATGCCGACAACGAGACCTACAACAAGCTGGTCGAGATCTTCCAGACGAACGAGGACGTGCAGGCGGGACTCCTCGAGTCCTCCGGTGGCACGGCGGTGGCGCTGCAGACCCCGGTGAAGGACCTCGTGGCCTCGCTGGAGAAGGTCCAGAAGGACGCCGACGCGAAGAAGTGACGCAGTGGGGGTGCGGGGCACCCCCACCCCATGAGGGAGAATCGGGTGGCGCCTCTCGCGTCGCCCGATTCTCCGTTTCCCGAGACCCAGACCGGAGCAGCACATGCCGATCGTCTCCCTGACGAACGTGTCCAAGACCTACCCCTCCCGCAGTCACGGTGAACCGGAGGTCGTCGCCGTCGACGACGTGACCCTCGACATCGACCAGGGCGACGTGTACGGCATCATCGGCTACTCCGGCGCCGGCAAGTCGACGCTGGTGCGCCTGATCAACGCCCTGGAGCCGGCGACGAGCGGCACCATCACGGTCGACGGCGTCGATCTCACCACGCTCGGCGAACGCGAACTGCGCCGCGTGCGCGGCGGCATCGGCATGATCTTCCAGCAGTTCAACCTGTTCTCCTCGCGCACCGTGCGGTCGAACGTGGCCTACCCGCTGACGCTGGCCGGCTGGTCGAAGCCCGACATCGAGGCGCGGGTGACCGAGCTGCTGTCGTTCGTGGGGCTGTCCGACAAGGCGAAGGCCTACCCCGAGCAGCTGTCCGGCGGCCAGAAGCAGCGCGTCGGCATCGCCCGGGCCCTGGCCACCAAGCCCGCGATCCTGCTCGCCGACGAGGCCACCAGCGCCCTCGACCCGCAGACCACGCACGAGGTCCTCGACCTGCTCAAGCGGGTCAACGAGGAGCAGGGCGTCACCATCGTGGTCATCACCCACGAGATGGACGTCATCCAGACGATCGCGACCAAGGTCGCCGTGATGGAGAACGGTCGCGTGATCGAGCGCGGCGACGTGTTCGACGTGTTCTCGGCGCCGCAGAACCCGGCGTCGCAGCGCTTCGTCGGCACGGTCGTGAAGGGCGTGCCGTCGCCGTCCGAGCTCGCCGTGCTGCGCGAGCGGCATCGCGGGCGTCTCGTCACGTTCTCGTTCCGCGACGGCGACTCGTCGCAGGCGCAGGTGTTCCTCGACCTCGCGGCCGCCGGACTCGACTTCGAGCTCGTGTACGGCGGCATCAACGACATCCGGGGCAGGGCGTTCGGGCACCTGACGCTCGCGATCCGCGGCGACTCCTCCGCGATCGACAGGGCGCTCACCACGATCGGTGAGCGCGTGGACGTGACCGTGATCGCCGCAGAGGAGGCCCGCTGATGGATCGTCTGAACGAACTGTGGCCCGAGTTCTGGTCGGCCGCACTGGAGACGCTGTACATGGCGTCGTTCGCGCTCGTGCTCGGCGGGATCCTCGGTCTTGCGATCGGCATCATCCTCTACATCACGCGCCCCGGTGGACTCCTGCAGAACCGGGTCGTCTCGGTGCTCGTCAACCTGGGGGTCAACTTCTTCCGACCCATCCCGTTCGTGATCTTCATGGCCGTCGCGCAGCCGTTCGCACGGCTCGTGGTGGGGTCGGGTATCGGCACCACGGCGGGCGCGTTCATCATCGGTCTCGCGGCGGCGTTCGCGATCGGCCGCATCGTGGAGCAGCACCTCGTGTCGGTGTCGCCCGGCGTGATCGAGGCGGCGCGGGCGATGGGGGCGGGGCCGTGGCGCATCCTGTTCACGGTCGCGATCCCGGAGTCCCTCGGACCGCTGATCCTCGGCTACACGTTCATCGTGGTCGCGCTCATCGACATGACCGCGATGGCCGGTCTGATCGGCGGCGGCGGCCTGGGTGCGTTCGCGCAGATCTACGGCTTCCGGCAGTTCGAGCCGATCGTGATGTGGGCCGCCATCATCCTGATCGTGGTGTTCGTGCACCTGGTGCAGCTGCTGGGAACGCGGCTCGCCCGGAGGATCATGCGACGCTGACCCCCGGTGGGGCGCGGGTCAGCGCGCCGGGGCGTCCTGCAGGCTCCGGCGGGTGGTGAACACGCGCTCCTCACCGGTGAGCGGGTCGAGGAACCGCAGTTCCCGCGCCAGGAGCTGCAGGGGCCGGGAGAAGTCGTCGGGCTGCTCGGGCAGCAGCTCCGGGTAGAAGCCGTCGTGCAGGATGCCGAGCCCGAGCGCGGCCAGGTGCACGCGCAACTGGTGCATCTTGCCGCTGTGCGGGCGCAGCAGGGTGTGCACCACGCGGTCGTCGGCGTCGATCACGTCGATGAGCGTCTCCGAGTTGGGCTCCCGGGTGTCGTCGACCTGCACGCGCACCTCTCCGCGGTGCTTCTCGATGTGGGTGCGGTACACCAGCGGGAAGCGGGAGGGATCCCAGCCGGCGGGCCGGGCCGATACGGCCTCGTACACCTTCTCGACCCGTCGATCCTCGAACAGCAGCTGGTAGGCGCCGCGGGTGGCGGGGCGGACGGAGAACATCAGCAGCCCGGCGGTCGCGCGGTCGAGGCGGTGGATCGGCGTGAGCTCCGGGTTGCCGAGCCGGTTCCGCAACCGCACGAGAGCCGAGTTCTGCAGGTACTTGCCGCCGGGGGTGGTGGGCAGGAAGTGCGGCTTGTCGATCACGACGAGGTGGTCGTCCTCGTGCAGGATCTCCTCGGTGAAGGGGATCTCCTTCTCGACGGGCGGCTCGCGGTAGTACCAGACGAACTCCTCGGCGCCCAGCGGCGTCTCCCGGCTGAGCGGTCGTCCGTCGCGGGCGACGATCTCGCCGCGGTCGAACCGCACGAGCAGCCGCTCGGGGTCGAGGTGGAAGAACCGCTCGACCATGTAGTCCGCGATCGTCGGCCAATCCCCGGTCAGCGGAACGTGCAACCGCGTGGCGCCGACGCCGTCGCGCACGGGGAGCGGGGAGGGCATGCCCATTGTTCGGCCTTCGGCAGGAGGGGCGGGACCCCTCCACCCTAGGGGACGGCGCCGGTCGGCTCGGCTCAGTCCGCCCCGGCGGCGATCCAGTCGTCGAAGGTGGTGGGGGCGAGCCGGGCTCCCTCGGCGGGGAGCAGCACCTCGCCCGCGAACTCGACGCCCAGAGCCGCACCGCGCCACGAGGCGCGCAGCGGAAGCTCTCGTCCGCGGGCGGCGAGGGTGCGCCTGGCCATGTCGACGGCGTCTTCGGTGCGGGGCCCGGCGATGTCGAAGGATCCGCCCAGCGCGGGGGCGGCGGCCGCCTCGACGAGGGCGACCGCCACGTCCGCCGGGGCGATCGGCTGCAGCAGCAGCGGGGGGACGACGCCCTCGCCGTCGACGATCGACCACTCGGCGATCATGGCGGGGAAGTCGTGGAACTGCGTCGCGCGCACGATCGTGAAGGGCACGGCGCCGCGGGCGACCTCGCGCTCCTGAGCCCGCTTGCCGAAGTAGTGCGGGTTGCCCTGCACCCGATCGAGCGCCGCGATCGACAGGGCCACGTGGTGGGCGACCCCGGCGGCGGCTCCGGCGACCAGGAGGGTGCGCGTCACCGTCGCGAACACGCGCTCGGCCTCTGCGACGTCGGACACCGGGGGATTGGTCGCGTCGATCACCGCGTCGACCCCGTCGAGCCTCGCCGCTAGACCCTCGCCCGTCGTCAGGTCCACCCCTTCGCCGCGGCTGAGGGAGATCGCGTCATGGCCTCGCCGTCGCGCCTCCTCCACCACGAGCCGTCCGATCCGTCCTGTTCCGCCTGCCACCGCGATGCGCATGCCGCTCCTTTGTCGTGATCCGTGGCTATCCTGCCCCGGGCCGCCGACATCCGCCGCGCACGCGTGAGCGGCGTCAGGCGTCGAAGCTCAGGCTGAGCTTGCGCAGCAGACCGGCGAGCCGTTCGCGGTCGCCGCGCGACAGTGCCCTGAGCAGCTCGGCCTCCGCGTCGACCAGCCGGGTGATCGCCGCGTCCACCCGGATACGCCCGTCGTCGGTGAGCGTCACCAGCACGCTGCGGCCGTCGCCGGGGTCGGCCTCCCTGCGCACCAGCCGCCGCCCGACCAGCCGGTCGATCCGGTTGGTCATGGTGCCGCTGGACACGAGGGTCTGCTGCAGCAGCTGCTTCGGGGAGAGCTGGAAGGGGGCGCCGGCGCGGCGCAGCGCCGACAGCACGTCCCACTCCCACGACTCGAGGTCGCTGCGGCGGAACACCTCGCGGCGGGCGCGGTCGAGGTGACGCGACAGCCGGTCCATCCGCGACAGCACCTCGAGCGGGGAGAAGTCGAGGTCGGGGCGCTGCGTGTTCCACGCGCCGACGATCCGGTCGACCTCATCCACCTCGCTCATGCGTTCATTATCGCGTGCGCCCCGTCGTCCGCCGACCCGCGGGCGGGCAGCTCCCGGGTCAGGAACACGCTGTGCGGATCCGGCCGGTAGCGGCCGAACGCCGCGCACTCGCGGAAGCCCGCGCGGGTGTACATCGCGACCGCGGGCAGGAAGAAGTCGTCGCGCCCGGTCTCCAGCGACACCCGGCGCACCCCGCGGGCGGTGGCGTCGTCGAGGAGGAACCGTACCAGGGTGCGTCCGATGCCGCGGCCGCGCAGTGCGGGGTCGGTGCGCATCGACTTGAGCTCCTCGTGCCCGTGGTCGACCGTGGCGAGGGCGCCCGTGCCGACGATGCGGTCGTCCAGGGTGGCGGCGAACAGGCGCACGTGCGGTGCGAGGAGTCCGTCGATGGGCAGGGCGTGCTGGCTCTCGGGTGGCGCGGTGCCCTGCATCTCGGCGTGATGCGCGGACACGAACGCCGCGAGGTCCGGCGTGGCGGAGGCGATGCGGGTGATGACGACGTCGCTCATGGCCCCAGCATCGCAGAGCCGTGTTTCGTCGCGATGTCGGCCACCCGGGCGTGCATCGGAACACGAGCGGGGACGTGGCAGACTTGTCGGGCGGTGCCCACGCGGGGGCCGCGGTCCGCCGTGGTGTAATGGCAGCACGACAGCCTTTGGAGCTGTGAGGTCTAGGTTCGAGTCCTGGCGGCGGAGCATGACTGGGAACAATCTCGCCATCGTCGTCCTCGCCGCAGGTCAGGGCACCCGCATGAAGTCGCGGCTGCCCAAGGTGCTGCACCCCATCGGCGGCCGACCGCTCGTCGGGCACGTGCTCACCACGGCGCGTCGGCTGCAGGCCGCGCACATCGAGGTCGTCGTGCGTCACGAGCGCGACCAGGTGGTGGCCGCGCTCGCGGAGGACTACCCCGATGCGGTGTTCGTCGACCAGGACGAGGTGCCGGGCACGGGGCGGGCCGTGCAGGTTGCGGTCGATGCGCTGCCCGGCGACTTCGACGGCGATGTGCTCGTGCTCTCGGGCGACTGCCCGCTCGCGGACGCCGAGACGCTCACCGCGTTCCTGGAGGAGCACCGCGCCTCCGGTGCGGCGGCCACCCTCATGACGGCCCTGGTCGACGACCCCACCGGCTACGGCCGGGTGATCCGCGACGCGGACGGCGGTGTCGACCGCATCGTCGAGCAGAAGGACGCGACGGCCGAGGAGGCCGCGGTCACCGAGATCAACGCCGGCATGTACGTGTTCCGTGCCGCGACGCTGCGCACGTACCTGCCGCAGGTGGGCGTCGACAACGCGCAGGGCGAGATGTACCTGACCGATGTGCCCGGGCTGCTGCGCCGTGACGGCGACCGCGTGGCCGCCTCGGTCGTCGACGACGTCGAGGTCACGTTCGGGGTGAACGACCGTGCGCAGCTCGCCGAGGTCGGCCGCCGCTTGAACGCCCGCATCGTGCGCCGCTGGCAGCTCGAGGGCGTCACGGTGATCGATCCGGCGACCACGTGGATCGACGACGACGTCACCCTGGCGCCCGACGTGACGCTCCTGCCGAACACGCAGATCCTGCGCGCGACCACCGTCGCCGCGGGCGCCACGATCGGTCCCGACACGACGCTGGTGACCTGCGAGGTGGGGGAGGACGCGGTGGTGCGGCGCACCGACGCCACGCTCGCCGTGATCGGCGCAGAGGCGACCGTCGGGCCCTTCTCCTTCCTCCGTCCCGGCACCGTGCTGGGCGCCAAGGGCAAGATCGGCGCGTACGTCGAGACGAAGAACGCCGAGATCGGCGAGGGCAGCAAGGTGCCGCACCTCTCTTACGTGGGGGATGCGACGATCGGCCGCGGGGTCAACCTGGGCGCGAGCACCATCACCGCCAACTACGACGACGTGAACAAGCACCGCACCGAGATCGGCGACGAGGTCCACACCGGCTCGCACACGGTCCTGGTCGCGCCCGTTAGGCTGGGTGCTGGTGCGAAGACCGGTGCCGGCGCCGTCGTCCGCAAGGACGTCCCCGCCGGTGCCCTGGCCATGAGCGTGGCCCCCCAGCGCAACGTCGAGGGGTGGGTCGAGAAGAACAGAGCAGGCACGGGGGCGGCGGACGCCGCGGCCCGGGAGAACACGGCGGAATAGGCGGAGCATGGCCCGGAAGAAGAAGACGGTCGACCTGGATCGCGACAACGGGGTGGCCCCCGGGATCATCGCGAAGACCAAGAAGCGGCTCGTCGTCGCGGGCGGGCGCTCCCACCCCGAGCTGACAGCGGCCGTCGCCGAGGCCCTGGGCACCGAGATCGCGCCGGTGGAGCACCGCACGTTCGCGTCGGGGGAGATCTACGCCCGCTTCGAGGTCTCGATCCGCGGCGTCGACCTCTTCCTCATCCAGACCTTCGGCGAACCGGTGAACGAGTGGCTCATGGAGACGCTCATCATGATCGACGCCGCCAAGCGCGCGTCGGCCAAGCGCATCACCGTCGTCGCCCCCTATTACCCGTATTCGCGCCAGGACAAGAAGGGCCGCGGCCGTGAGCCGATCAGCGCCCGCCTGGTCGCCGACCTGCTCAAGACGGCCGGCGCCGACCGCGTCATGAGCGTCGACCTGCACGCGGCGCAGATCCAGGGCTTCTTCGACGGCCCGGTCGACCATCTCTTCGCCAAGCCGGTGCTGCTCGACCACTTCGAGCGCACGCTGAGCCCGGAGGACCGCGAGATCCTCACGGTCGTGTCGCCCGACATGGGCCGCGTCCGCGTCGCCGACACGTGGTCGGACAGCCTCGGTGCGCCGCTGGCGATCATCCACAAGCGCCGCGACCCGAAGGTCGCCAACCAGGTGTCGGTGCACGAGATCGTCGGCGCCGTCGAGGGGCGCACGTGCCTCCTGGTCGACGACATGATCGACACCGGTGGCACGATCGTGAAGGCCGCTCAGGCGCTCAAGGCCAACGGCGCGCACCGTGTGATCGTGGCCGCGACCCACGCGATCTTCAGCGACCCCGCCTCGGAGCGGTTGCAGGACGCCTCGATCGATGAGGTCGTCGTGACGGACACGATCCCGCTGTCGGCGTCGCGCCGCTGGGACAACCTCACGATCCTGCCGATCGCCCCCCTGCTGGCCAGGGCGATCCACGAGGTGTTCGAGGACGGCTCCGTGACGAGCATGTTCGGCGGCGACGCCTGACGCATCGGCACAGCACAGCCGGAGCATAGGCGCGGTCCCTACCGTCGAAGGATCGACAGACCCCGACCCACGGAGGCCCCCATGATCCGCACGACCGTACCCACGTCCGTCCGCACCGGTTCCGCGCTTCTCGGGGTCGCCGGCCTGGTCGTGCTCGCGGGGTGCGCGGGCACCCCCGACGCCGCCGACTCGTCGAACGCTTCGACGGCGCCGACGGGTTCGAGCTCGTCGTCCGGCGGGGGCGACGCCGCGGGCTCCTACAACGACGGCACCTACACCGCCGAGGGGTCGTACCAGACCCCGGAGACGGTCGAGCAGATCTCGGTCACTCTCACGCTCGCGGACGGCGTCGTGACCGACGTCGAGGTGACGGGCGACCCGAAGGCACCCGAGACCGAGCAGTATCAGGGCCAGTTCATCGACGGCATCGCGGACGAGGTCGTGGGCAAGCCCATCGACGAGCTGAACGTGAGCCGCGTCGCGGGGTCGTCGCTCACCAGCGGCGGCTTCAACGACGCGCTCGAGTCGATCAAGGAGCAGGCCGCCTCCTGAGCGCGGGGCCTCGTCATGGCGGGTTGGCGTTTCGAGGCGATCGGCACGCACTGGGAGATCGAGACGTCATCGCCGCTCCCGGAGCCCGTCCGATCCGCCGTGTCGGCGGTGATCGAGAGGTTCGACCGCGCCTGGTCGCGGTTCCGGGCCGACTCGGAGGTCTCGCGGCTCGGGCGCGAGGGCGGGACGCTGGCCTCCGCCGACGCGGCGCCCATGCTCGACGCGTATCGCGCGCTGACCACGGCGACCGACGGGGCCGTCAACCCTCTCGTCGCCGACAGTCTCGCCGCCCTGGGCTACGACCGGGAGTACTCGCTCGTGCCGCGGGACCCGCTCGCCGCGCCCGCGGACTGGACGGAGCGGGTCTCGTGGACCTCGACCGGGGTGACCGCGTCGGCTCCGGCCCTGCTCGACGTCGGCGCGCTCGGCAAGGGTCGCCTGGTGGACCTGGTGATGACGGAACTGGCGGAGGTGCCGGACGACGTCGTGGTCGACGCGGGCGGTGACCTCCGGGTCCGCGGCTCCGGTGAGCGCGTCGCCCTGGAGCATCCGTACGACCCGCGGAAGGCCGTGGGCGTGGTCGAGGTGCGTGACGGCGCGCTGTGCGCCTCGGCCGTGAACCGCCGCGCGTGGGGAGACGGGCTGCATCACGTGCTGGACGCCCGCACCGGGGTGCCCGTGCGCACCTGGGCGGCGACCTGGGCGCTGGCGCCCGACGCGATGATCGCCGACGCCGTGGCCACCGCGCTGTTCTTCGACGGGGGCCCGGCGCTCGCCCTGGCCTGGGGCGTGGAGTGGGTGCGCATGACCACCGATGGGCGCCTGCAGTGGTCGCCGGGCTGTCCGGCCGAGCTGTTCACGGTGGGCGGGCCTGGCCGGGCGGCCGCTGACTAGGGAAGAGTGGAACCGTGATCACGACATTCGCCGCTGCACGCCAGCGCGTCCTCGCCGTGCTGGGCGCGCTGTCGATGTACCGCCTGGTGCTGTTCGCCCTCATCGCCCTCGCCGCGATCGCCCTCGTCCTGTCGCTGTTCGGGGTGATCGTGTCGCCGACGCCCGTCGAGCTCGTGGTGTCGTTCGTGGTGCTCGCGGCCGTGATCTCGGCGGTGGACGCGGCGGCGCAGCGCATCCTCCGGCTGCCGTGGCGGATCGAGTCGTCGCTGGTGACCGCGCTCATCCTGCTGTTCGTGCTGCGTCCCGGTGTGGAGCCCGCAGCCCTGCTCGGGCTCGCGATCGCGGGCGCCGTGGCGAGCGTGTCGAAGTACGTGATCGCCTGGCGCGGCCGCCACATCTTCAACCCGGCGGCCTTCGGTGCGGCGGTCGTCTCGATCCTCGGCGCGTTCGGAGCCTTCGCGTGGCTGGGCACTTCGTCGTCGTGGTGGGTCGGCACTCCGGTGCTCGCCGTGCCGGTGGTGCTGCTCGGGCTCGCCGTGCTCTGGCGCACCGAGAAGATCCGGGTCGTGTCGCTCTTCCTCGTGGCCGCGGTGGCCACGTCCCTGGTGCGCCAGGCCGTGCAGGCGGCGCAGTTCGACATCCCGTTCGACCTCGTCACGGCGCTGTCGTTCGCGGTGCTGCAGTCGCCGTTCCTGTTCCTCGGCGCGTTCATGCTGTCCGAGCCGCTCACGCTCCCGCCACGACGGCGACAGCAGCTCGCGGTCGCGGTCCTGGTCGGCGTGCTCGCCGGCTGGCCGATCTCGGTGGCCGGGCTGTTCACGCTCGGCCAGGAGCGGGCGCTGCTGATCGGCAACCTGCTCGCCTTCGCGTTCGCGCTGCGCGGCTCGGTGCGGCTCGTGCTGGAGCGTCGCACCTTCGTCACCCCGACCGCGCAGGAGCTCACGTTCCGCGCGAAGGGGCGGGTCCGGTTCCTCGCCGGCCAGTACCTCGAGCTGGACGTGCCGCACCGCCGTCCCGACGCGCGGGGCACTCGACGGGAGTTCAGCATCGTCTCGGCACCGGCCGACCTGCCGACGCTGCGCATCGCGTACAAGAACGGCGACCAGAAGCACCCGTCCAGCTACAAGCGCGCGCTGGCGGCCGCGGAGCCGGGGGCGACGTTCGCGGTCACCGGCACGTGGGGCGACTTCGTCCTGCCGCGCGGCGAGCAGCCCGTGCTCATGGTCGCGGCGGGCATCGGCGTGACGCCGTTCGTGTCGCAGTTGCGGCAGCTGCGGGCCACGGGTCAGCAGCGCGACGTGGTGCTGGTCTACGTCGCCGCGGAGGCCGCGGAGCTCGCGTTCCGGGAGGAGCTGGAGGCGACCGGCGTGCGGACGGTGGTGTTCACGCGCGACGAGCCCACCGGGCTTCCCGCGCACTGGTCCTGGGCGCGGGGCGCGCGCCTGGGTGCGGAGTCGCTCGAGCAGGCCGTGCCCGACCTGGCCGAGCGGCACGCGTTCATCTCCGGACCGCCGCGGCTGATCGCCGACCTCGCGCCGGCGCTGCAGAGGGCGCGCAGCCTCACGACCGATGCGTTCGCGGGTTACTGAGCGGGGGCCGGAGCGGGCGCGGACGGGATCCGCACCGTGAAGGTGGTGTCACCCGGCTCGCTGGTCACGTCGATCACGCCCCCGTGCCCCTCGACGATGGCCTTCACGATCGCGAGGCCGAGCCCGGTGCCGCCGGTCTGACGGGCGCGCGAGGTGTCACCGCGGGCGAAGCGGGCGAAGAGCTCGTCGCGGATCGCGGGGTCGATGCCCGGCCCGTCGTCGTGCACGCGGAGCACGGCGTCGTCGCCCTCCCTGGCGACGCTGAGCGTCACCGTGGTCCCCGCCGGGGTGTGTGCCCTGGCGTTCGCGAGCAGGTTCGCCACCACCTGGTGCATGCGCCCGGCATCGCCCAGGATCAGCACCGGCTCGTCCGGGACCTCGATGCTCCAGTGGTGCTCGGGTGCGGTCGGCCGCGCGTCGGAGAGGCCCTCCAGCGCGAGCTGCGCGAGGTCGACGTTGCTGTAGACGAGCTCGCGGCCCTCGTCGAGCCGGGCGAGCAGCAGCAGGTCCTCCACGAGCCTGGTCATGCGCAGCGACTGCGCCTGGATGCGCTCGAGCGACGACGTGGTGCCCTCGATCGCCTCGGGGGCCTTGGCGGGGTCGGTCGCGGCGTCCGCCTGACGGAGCGCGCGCAGGGAGAGCTCGGAGTAGCCGCGGATCGAGGCGAGCGGGGTGCGCAGCTCGTGGCTCGCGTCGGCGACGAACTGCCGCATGCGCTCCTCGTTCTTCTGCCGAGCGGCGAGGGAGACGTCCACGTGGTCGAGCAGCTTGTTGAGCGCCGCGCCCACCAGCCCGGTCTCCGTGCGCGGATCGGCCTCGGCGGGCGGCACGCGCTCGGTGATGCTGACCTCGCCGCGGTCGAGCTGCTGGTTCGCGACCCGGGTGGCGGTCGCGGCGACCGCGCGCAGCGGACGAAGGCTCACCCGGATGGTCACCGCGGTGGTGAGGGCGAGGAGGATCAGGCCGCCCACGGTCGCGAGCACGATCACGGTGAGCAGCTGCGTGAGCTGGTTCTGGATCTCGTCGCGGGGGAGGCCGGTGACCACGACGACGCCGTTGCTCGCGGTGGTCGCGAAGACGCGGTACGAGCCGAGCCCGTCGAACGTGATGGTGCCCTGGGTGCCGAGGGCGACCGTGCCGTACAGCTGTCGCAGCTGCTCGGAGGTGAGGGTGGTCGACCGGTTGCTGAGCTCGGCGCGGTTGTCGTGGAACGCGACGCCCGTGGCACCGGCGACGGGGCTTCCCACCGAGAGCAGCAGCCCCGGCACGGGGTCGATGCGGTAGAGGATGTTCTCGACGGTCGCATCGGACGGCGCGACCCGCTCGACGACCTGGTCGCGGATCGTGACGGCGTAGCCCTTGACCTTGTCGTCGAGCTGCTGTTCGAGCGTGCTGCCGAGGGTGGCGCTGGTGATGATGGCGACGATGACGAGGATGAGCGACACGAAGCCGATCACGGCCGTCATGAGCCGCGTCTGCAGGCTCATGGGGCGTCGCGTCATCGTCGCTCCGCTCACTGCGGGGCCTTGATCATGTAGCCGACGCCGCGCACCGTGTGCAGCAGAGGAGTGCGTCCGGCGTCGATCTTCTTGCGCAGGTAGGAGATGTACAGCTCGACCACCGACGACTTCCCGCCGAAGTCGTAGCTCCACACCCGGTCGAGGATCTGCGCCTTCGACAGCACGCGGCGCTCGTTGCGCATCAGGTAGCGCAGCAGCTCGAACTCGGTCGCGGTCAGCTCGATCTCGGTGCCGTCGCGCACGACCTCGTGGCTGTCCTCGTTGAGCGTGAGGTCGGCCACGCGGAGGATGGACTGCCCGTCGTCTGCGGTCGCGTGACCGGTGCGGCGGATGATCGCGCGCAGGCGGGCGATCACCTCTTCGAGGCTGAACGGCTTGGTCACGTAGTCGTCGCCGCCGGCGGTGAGGCCCGCCACGCGGTCGCCGACGGCGTCCTTGGCCGTGAGGAACAGCACGGGCACGAGGTTGCCCGCATCGCGGAGCCGCTTGAGCACGGACATCCCGTCGAGGTCGGGCATCATGATGTCGAGCACGAGCGCGTCCGGCTCGAACTCCTTGGCCACCTGGATGGCCTCGAGGCCGGACGACGCGGTGCGCACCTCCCACCCCTCCATCCGCAGGGCCATGGCGAGCAGGTCGGTGAGCATCTGCTCGTCGTCCACGGCGAGGATGCGCAGAGGGGAGCCGTCGGGGCGGCGCAGTTCGGGCAGGTCGCTGGTCATAGCGTCTATTCTGCGGAATCTCCTATGCGATTTCTATGGAGGCCGCTATGTGTTCTCTGGGAACAGCCCTCCCGAATGTCTGCGCCCGGGTCTACCGTGTGCTCATGACCGACAGCGTCGAGCATCCTTCCCCCATCGTCCACCGTCCCTCCACCGTCTCCGAGGTCGCCGACCTCGTCCGTCGCGCCGCGCGGGAACCCGTCCCGCTGACCGTCGTCTCCGGCGGCCACGGCCCCTGGTCGCACGCCCCCGCACCCGGCATCCGCATCGAGCTCGGCGCCCTGTCCTCCGTCGAGGTCGAGGGCACGAGGGTCCGCATCGGCGGCGGCGCCGTCTGGGGCCACGTGGCCGCGGAGCTCGCGAACCACGGCCTCGCGCTCAGCTCGGGCGACACCGCGAGCGTCGGCGTGGGCGGTCTCACCCTCGGCGGCGGCATCGGCTGGATGGTCCGGGCCTGGGGCCTCGCGGTCGACCAGCTGGTCGGCGCGCAGGTCGTGACCGCGACCGGCGACGTGATCGAGACCTCCGCCGACGAGCACCCCGAGCTGTTCTGGGCGCTGCGCGGCGGTGGCGGCAACTTCGGCATCGTCACCCGCTTCGACTTCGAGGCGCACCGGCTCCCGGGCATCGCGCTGGCCGAGAACGTCGTCGACGGTGATGCCACCGACGTCCTCCGGGCGACACGCGACCTGATGCGCGATGCCCCGCGCGAGCTCACCGTCACGTTCATGGACGTGCCGCCCATGGACCCGAGTGCTCCGGCGGGCGCCAGGCTCACCGCGGTCTGGGCCGGCCCCGAGCCCGAGGCGCTGCAGGCCGCCCTCGCCCCGATCGCCGCGCTCGATGGCGTGCACAGTGAGGTCAGTACGCCGGCCTACCGCGACATCCTGCTGGAGATGCCGCAGCCCGAGGGGGAGGAGGCCCCCGCTCCTCCCGGGTTCATCGCGGCCAACGGGCTCATGTCCGACCTCGATGATGAGCTGATCGACCGCCTGATCGCCTTCCGGAGCGCCTATCCGGCGTCGGTCGTGTTCCTGCGTTCGCTCGGCGGCGCCTTCGCCGACGTGCCCCAGGAGGCGACCGCGTTCCCCGCCCGTTCCGCGACCTGGTTCGTGATGGCGGCCGCCTTCGACATCCCCGGACTGCTCGACGATGCCGCGCGCGAGCGCGCTGCCGTCGAGGTCCAGCGGATCGCCGCGGGGCGCCTCGCCGAGTACAGCAACTTCGTCGACACGGAGCAGTCCGAGACGGTCGCCGGCATGTATGCCGAAGAGGCGTTCGCCCGGCTCCTCGAGGTCAAGCGGCAGTGGGACCCGCAGAACCTGTTCCGCCGCAACCACAACATCAGCGTCTGAGCGACGACGCACGAGGGCCCGGGAACCATGCGGTTCCCGGGCCCTCGTCGCACGGAGGCGTCAGTGCGTGTCCTCGGCCTCGATCTCGGTGCGGTCGCCCGACCACAGCGTGTGGAACGTGCCGTCCTTGTCGATGCGCTTGTAGGTGTGGGCGCCGAAGAAGTCGCGCTGGCCCTGCACGAGCGCGGCGGGGAGGCGGTCGGCGCGGATGCCGTCGTAGTACGACAGCGACGACGAGAACGCCGGGGCGGGGATGCCCGACTGCGCGGCCGTCACCACGACGCGGCGCCAGGCGGACTGGGCGCGGGTCAGCGCCTCGGCGAAGTACGGCGCCGTCATCAGCACGGGAAGGTCGGGCGTCTCGGCGTAGGCGTCCGCGATCCGGTTCAGGAACTGCGCCCGGATGATGCAGCCGCCGCGCCAGATCTTGGAGATCGCGCCGAGGTCGATGTTCCAGCCGTACTCGGCGGCCCCCGCGCGGATCTCGTCGAAGCCCTGCGAGTACGCGACGATCTTCGACGCGTAGAGCGCCAGGCGCACGTCCTCGATGAACGCATCGACCTGATCGGCCGGCACGGTGAACTCCTCGTCGGGTCCGGGCAGCGACGCGGCGACGGCGCGCTGCTCGGGGTGCGAGGAGAGCGAGCGGGCGAAGGTCGCCTCGGCGATGCCGGAGACCGGGACGCCGAGCGACAGCGCGGTCTGCACGGTCCAGGCGCCGGTGCCCTTGGCGCCGGCCTGGTCGAGGATCACATCGACGAGGGGCTTGCCGGTCTCCGCATCCACCTGACGGAGCACCTCGGCGGTGATCTCGATCAGGTACGACTCGAGCTCGCCGCGGTTCCACTCCGCGAAGATCTCGGCGATCTCGGCGGGCGACTTGCCGGTGCCGCGACGGATGAGGTCGTAGGCCTCGGCGATCAGCTGCATGTCGGCGTACTCGATGCCGTTGTGCACCATCTTGACGAAGTGGCCGGCACCGTCGTGACCCACGTGCGTGACGCACGGTTCGCCCTCGGCGACCGCCGCGATGGACTTGAGGATCGGGCCGAGCGTGACCCACGACTCGTCGGAGCCGCCGGGCATGATCGAGGGACCGGTGAGCGCACCCTCTTCGCCGCCGGAGATGCCGGCGCCGACGAAGTTGATGCCCGTCTCCCGCACGGCCTTCTCGCGGCGGATGGTGTCGGGGAAGTAGGCGTTGCCGCCGTCGACGATGATGTCGCCCGGCTCGAACACTTCGACCAGCGAATCGATCACCGCGTCGGTCGGGGCACCCGCCTTGACCATGATGATGGCCGTGCGCGGCTTCTGCAGCGCATCGGCGAACTCCTGGTACGTCCGGGCGGGGATGAAGCCGGCTTCCGGATGCTCCTCGAGGAGGGTCTCGGTCTTCTCGTAGCTGCGGTTGAAGATCGCCACGGTGTTGCCCTCGCGGCTGGCGAGGTTGCGGGCGAGGTTCGACCCCATGACGGCGAGTCCGACGACTCCGATGTTCGCTGATGCTTCGGGCACAGAGGGCTCCTCGATCGTGAAGAAGGGTTGTGTTCAGCGTATCGCTGTGCGGTCGGTCGGCGCGCGATCGTGTCCTCGTGAGGCCGCGGCGGTGCGGCCCGCCTCGACCTCTACGCTGGTCGGAGCAGGCCTGCAGAGAGGGAGTCGTCGTGACGGAGTCCGAGAAGAAGGTGCGCGCCGTGGTGGCGGTGCCGCTGCCCGAGGAGCTGTGCCGGCTCATCGAAGAGCTGGAGCCGCGCCTGGAGGTGGTGAGCGATCCGTCGCTCGTGCCGCCGATGCGCGGGCCCGCGGACTGGTCGGGCGACCCCGGGTTCACGCGCACGCCGCAGCAGCAGGAGGCCTTCGACGCCCTGGTCGACTCCGCCGACGTGCTGTTCGGGATCCCGGACGTCGATCCCCGCGCCCTGGCGCGCACGGTGTCCGCGAACCCGCGGCTGCGCTGGGTCATGACCACGGCGGCGGGCGGCGGGAGCACGGTGCGCGCCGCGGACCTCGGTCGCGCCGACCTGGACCGGGTCGTCTTCACCACGAGCGCCGGCGTGCACGGTGGCACGCTCGCCGAGTTCGCGGTGTTCGCCGTGCTCGCCGGTGCCAAGGGGTTGCCGCGTCTGCTGGAGGATCAGCGCGACCGTCGCTGGCCCGAGCGGTGGGAGATGAGGCAGGTCGAGGAGATGACGGTGCTCGTCGTCGGGTTGGGCGGGATCGGAGCGGAGTGCGCGCGCCGATTCGATGCGCTGGGTGCGCGGGTGTGGGGCACGAGCCGTTCCGGCCGCCCGGTGGAGGGGGTCGAGCGGCTCGTCTCCCCGGATGCGCTGAGCGAGGTGGTCGCGGAGGTCGACGCGATCGTGGTCACGCTGCCCGGTACCGCGCAGACCCGGCACCTGATCGGCGACGACGTGCTGCGGGCGGTGCGCCCCGGGGTGATCGTCACCAACGTGGGCCGGGGGAGCGTGATCGACGAGGCCGCGCTGCTGCGGGCGCTGGACGACGGGCGCGTGGGGTTCGCCGGGCTGGACGTGTTCGAGGAGGAGCCGCTGCCGGAGGGCTCGCCCCTGTGGTCGCACCCGCGCGTGCTCGTGAGTCCGCACACCGCGGCGCTCAGCTCCCGCGAGGAGGAGCGCATCGCCCGCCGCTTCGCGGAGAACGCCACCCGCCTGCTCGACGGCCGCGAGCTGCGCGCCGTGGTCGACACCGTCGAGTTCTACTGATCCGGGCGGCGATGAGCGTCCGCATCGTGGTGATGGGGCCGAGCGGCTCGGGCAAGTCGACGGTGGGCCGGGCCCTCGCGGAGGCGCTGGACGCGCGGTTCGTCGACGGTGACGATCTGCATCCGCTCACCAGCGTCGACAAGATGGCTGCCGGTGTCCCGCTCGACGACGAGGACCGCCTGCCGTGGTTGCGGGTCGTGGGCGAGACGCTGCGCGCGCACGACCGCATCGTGATCGCCTGCTCCGCGCTGCGGCGTCGCTACCGCGAGGCGATCAGGACGGAGGCGCCGGAGGCGTTCTTCGCGGAGCTCGTCGTCGATCCTGCGGTGCTGGCCGCGCGGATGCGGGCGAGGGAGGACCACTTCATGCCGGCGTCGCTGCTGGACTCGCAGCTCGCGGCGCTGGAGCCGCTGGAGGGCGATGAGCGCGGGGTGCGGGTCGAGGCCACGCGGAACCCCGCCGGGGAGGTCGACGCCATCGTCGCCGCGTGGCGGGACGAGGGGCGTCGGAGGGGCGATCAGTCCTTGCGGTAGCCGGAGCGGCCGAGCGAGAACAGCGCGCCCGCGGTACCGATCGCGGCGCAGAGCGTCATGGCGCCGATGAGCCAGAGAAGGACGTGCGAGAGGAAGGCGCCGTCGAGCATGGGGGTACTCCGAGTTCTGCAGAAGGGACGGTGTCCTCAGCCTATCGGGTGATCCGGTACCATGGACACGTACCTCGGCGAGGGATGCTTCTGCGCGTGCGCGGATATCCGTAATCGACGCGGCGAAGCAAGCCCGGTGGCTTTCCTCACGCGTCCGCGTTCGAGTTCACAATTCCAAGACCACCGCGCGGCGCCTTCGCTGCGTGCCCCGAAGGAGAACCCATGTCTGAAGACACCACGGTCCACGCCGAGCTGCGCAACAGCTTCGGCAAGGGCTTCGCCCGTCGTCTGCGCGCCGCCGGCAAGATCCCCGCCGTCATCTACGGCCACGGCACCGAGCCCGTGCACGTCGCGCTCCCGGGCCACCAGGTCTCGCTGATCGTGCGTCGCGCGAACGCGCTGCTCGACCTCGACATCGAGGGCACCTCGCAGCTCGCGCTCGTCAAGGACGTGCAGAAGGACCCGGTGCACCAGATCATCGAGCACATCGACCTGCTGGTCGTGAAGAAGGGCGAGAAGGTCGCGATCGACGTTCCCGTCGTCGTCACGGGCGAGTCGGCTCCCGGCACCATCGTCAACCTCGACGCGACCACGCTGTCGGTCGAGGCCGAGGCCACCCACATCCCGGAGCACATCGAGGTGTCGGTCGAGGGTCTCGAGGAGGGCGCGCACATCACGGCCGCCGACGTCACCCTGCCCAAGGGTTCGTCGCTGCTGACCGACCCCGAGGTCCTGGTCGTCGCGATCGCCGTTCCGGCCGCTCCGGTCGAGGACGAGGCCGAGGCCGCCGAGGGCGAGGCTCCCGCCGAGGCTGCCGAGGAGGCCGCCGCGGAGTGATCTCCGACAGCTTCACCACGGAGGGGACGCGATCGCATCGCGTCCCCTCCGTCGTATCCTGACCGGGTGCGCGGCGCCCGCGAGAGAGGACGAGGAATGGCAGTCACCTGGCTCGTTGTCGGACTCGGCAACCCGGGTCCGCGGTACGAGGCGACCCGCCACAACATCGGCCAGCTGGTCGTCGACGAGTTGGCGAGCAGGCGCGGCGAGACGTTCCGTGAGCACAAGGGCGGTGCTCGCGTGGTGGAGACGTGGCTGCGCCCGGGGGCGGACAAGCTTGTGCTCGCCAAGCCGAACACCTTCATGAACGTCTCGGGGACACCGGTCGCCGCACTGGCCCGGTTCTACTCCGTCGCGCCGGAGCACGTGGTCGTGGTGCACGACGAGCTCGACATCCCGTTCGACACGGTGAAGCTGAAGACGGGCGGCGGCCACGGCGGACACAACGGCGTGCGCGACGTGGCGCGCGCGCTCACGACGCCCGAGTTCCCGCGCGTGCGCGTGGGGATCGGGCGCCCGCCCGGGCGTCAGGACCCCGCCGATTGGGTGCTGTCCCCGTTCGGGAAGGACGAGCGGGCGAACCTGCCGCTCCTCGTCGCGGATGCCGCCGATGCGGTCGAGCTGCTGGTGGACGAGGGGCTCCTGGCCGCGCAGCAGAAGCACCACGCGCCCCGCTGAGCGGTCGTGCGCTCAGGCGGGGGAGCCCGCGAATCCGGCGGCACCACCGACGGCGAACGTGACGAGCACGACGGCGGAGAAGATCACGACGCCGAGCACGGCGAGCACGAGCGCGGCGATCCCGGCACCGCGACCCTGCCGACGGCGGATCGCGATGATGCCGAGGACGAGCGCGGCGACGCCGAACACCGTCCCGGTCCAGAACGACAGCTCCGCCCACAGCACCTGATCTCGCGCCGGGCTGAGGACGCTCAGGTCATTGCCGCTCGAGACGCCGTAGGGGAGTCGTCGGCCGATCTCGAAGGCGCTGATGCCGCCGAGGATCGGGGCCACGACGGCCGCGACGAGGGAGAAGACGAGGGCGAGCGAGCCCAGGACGCCGGAGCGCTGCGGAGCCGCATCCGGCACGCTGTAGGCCCCGGACGGCACCGCGTAGCCGCCCACGGGCACGGCGTAGGCGCCGGGAGGGGCGGCGGGTGCGACCGGAGCCGCGGTCGGGTATGCGCCGGGGGCGGTGGCGTATGCCGGGGGTACCGGGGCAGCGCCGTACGACGGCGGGACCGGGGCGGCTGCGTACGACGACGAGACCGGGGCGGCATCGTATGCGGGCGGGACCGGGGCGGCATCGTATGCGGGCGGGACCGGGGCGGCGGACGGCGCGGGGGCGTATGCCGGGGGTGCCGGCGGGGGTCCGTCGGGGGTCGAGCGTGCGTCGGGGGGAGGAGGCAGCTGGGGATCGGTCACGCCCCCCATCCTAGAGGCGCTGCCGTCCTCGCCCCCGGGCGCCGCCGCCGTCAGACCCGCCGGAGCAGTCCGACGCGGTCGTACACGTCGGACAGCGTCGCATCGGCGACGGCGTCCGCGCGGGCGGCGTTCGCGGCGAGGATGCGGTCGAGCTCGGCCGGGTCGTCGAGGAGCTCGAGCGCGCGCTCCCGCACCGGCCCGAACTCCGCCACCACGACCTCTGCCAGGCCCTTCTTGAAGTCTCCGTAGCCACGGCCCGCGTACTCGTCCTCGATCGCGGCGATCTGCCGACCGGTGAGGGCTGCGTAGATCGTCAGCAGGTTCGAGACACCGGGCTTGTTCTCGCGGTCGAACCGCACCGAGCCCTCGTTGTCGGTCACGGCCCGCATGATCTTCTTGGCCGACTTGGCCGGGTCGTCGAGCATCCACAGGACGCCGGCGTCGCTCTCCGCCGACTTCGACATCTTCGCGGTCGGGTTCTGCAGGTCGTAGATCCGTGCCGTCTCCTTCTGGATGACGGGGATCGGCACCGTGAAGGTGGGACCGAAGCGCGTGTTGAAGCGCTCGGCGAGGTCGCGCGTGAGCTCGACGTGCTGCTTCTGGTCGTCGCCGACCGGCACGACGTCGGTCTGGTAGAGGAGGATGTCCGCGGCCATGAGCACTGGATAGGTGAAGAGTCCGACGCTGGTCGCGTCAGCGCCGTACCGGGCGGACTTGTCCTTGAACTGCGTCATGCGACCGGCCTCGCCGAAACCGGTGATCGTGCTGAGGATCCAGGCCAGCTCGGCGTGTGCGCGCACGTGGGACTGCACGTACAGCGTCGACTGCGAGGGCTCGATGCCCGCTGCGATGTACTGCGCAGCCGTCCGGCGCGTCTTCTCCCGCAGCTCCGCCGGCTCCTGGGCCACGGTCAGGGCGTGCAGGTCGACCACGGAGAAGAAGGCGTCGTACGAGTTCTGCAGCTCTCGCCACTGCAGGAGAGCGCCGATGTAGTTGCCGATCTGGAGGGAGTCGGCGGAGGGCTGCATTCCGGAGTAGAGACGAGGCTTGTTCACCCGTCAATCCTATGCGCCCGTCGCGCGGCCCTCCGCGCGGCCGTCGCCTACGCTGGCGGCATGACCGAGACACCCCCGCCCGCACGAGGCAAGGTCTTCCTCGACGCCCTCGGAGCGGAGGCGGAGCGACTGCATCCGGAACTGCTCGCCTCGTTCCGTCGCCCCTCGGCCGTCGGTCACGCGGAGGGGGTGTTCGCGATCGCGGGAAGCCGCTTCGGTCGATGGTCGGCGCTCGCCCGTCCCGTCGTGGGCCCGCGTCTGCTCGTCACCGCCCGGGGCCGCGCGGTGCCATTCACGCTGATGACGGTGTCCGGGCGGTCTCCGTCGGGGCGTGCCACGCTCGACTCCGTCCGCGTGTTCGGCTTCTCCCGCGGTGCGCAGGAGATCGCCGACCGTCTGACCGTGAGCGTCCGCCCTGGGCTGGTGCGCAACCTCCTCGGCTCGCGCGGTCGGGTCGAGCTGATCGAGGCGTGCTCCGTGACATCGGAGGGGTTCCTCCGCATGAGCACGGTGCGGGTCGCGCTGCGTCTGTGCGGTCGACGGGTCGCGCTCCGCGGACCCCTCGGCGTGCACGTCGATCTCGTGGACGGCTGGGACGAGGAGCACCGTCGTCGCACGATCGACATGCGCGCGGTGAACCCGGTGCTGGGGACGGTCTTGGAGTACCGCGGGTGGTACCGCGAACAGGACCGGCACGCGGCTGCGCAGCCCGGCTCGCGGCCCGGCTCCTAGCGAGCCCGGCACGACGTAACCTCCCGCGCGGCCGGCTCGGCGTCCT
The DNA here is from genome assembly GCF_042729675.1 of Microbacterium sp. NPDC060132. Taxonomy (NCBI): domain Bacteria; kingdom Bacillati; phylum Actinomycetota; class Actinomycetes; order Micrococcales; family Microbacteriaceae; genus Microbacterium; species Microbacterium sp. NPDC060132. Next base: position 122,586 of record NZ_JBHWXU010000002.1, read on the forward strand.
CAGTACGAGTAGTCGACGACGACCGGTGCGTGGTCGCTCCACCGCTGGTCGTAGGCGGCGGCCCTGGCGACGTGGTAAGCCTCGACCCGTTCCGCGAGAGCGGGAGTTGCGAGGTGGTAGTCGATGCGCCACCCGGAGTCGTTGTCGAATGCCTTCCCGCGCATGGACCACCACGTGTACGGACCGTCGACCTCACCGTGGAAGCGGCGCCCGACATCGACCCAGCCGAGGCCGGTGCCGACCGAGCCGTCGGTCCCCGTGATCGACATGCCCGCCTCGCCGAGGAACCGGTCGAAGTACGCGCGTTCCCGCGGGAGGAAGCCGGCCTTGGTGCGGTTCCCGCGCCAGTTCTTGATGTCGAGCTCGCGGTGTCCCACGTTGAGGTCGCCCGTGACGAGGGCGAGGGCGCCGTCGGTGTTCAGCGACGCGAGTCGGGCCTCGAACGCGTCGAGGAACTTCCACTTCTCGTCCTGCTTCGGGGTGTCCGCCTCGCCCGAGTGCACGTAGGCGCTGACCACCGTCAGCGGCTGGTCGCCGATCACGTAGTCGGCCTCGATCCAGCGACCCTTCGAATCGAAGTCCTCCGGCCCGAAGTCGGTGCGGGAAGCGACGGCGGGGAGGCGGCTGGCGATCGCGACGCCTGCGCGCCCCTTCGCCGTCGCCTCGTCGTGCACGAAGGTCCATCCGGGGAGGGCGGCCTCGATGTGCTCGTCCTGGCCGCGGACCTCCTGCAGGGTGAGGATGTCGATGTCCGCCGCGTCGAGCCACGAGCTCATCCCGTTGCGAGCCGCCGCTCGGATCCCGTTGACATTGACCGTGGCGATACGCAGATGAGGCATTCCTCCAGCCTAACGAGCGCCTCCGACATCACCGCGGTCCTGGCGGTGGTTGAGCTCTGTGAGCAGACGCTGTGCCAGCGGGGAACCCGCCGGCAGCGGCGGCGGGGCAGTGGCCTCGAGGTGCGCCACTTCCTCCCGTGCGCGGCGCAGCGCCCGCTCGGTCGCCCACACGCGGTACCAGGGGGCGGCATCGCGCTCCGCCTGCGCGTCTCGGGCTCGGATGCGCGCGGCGACGAGCAGCGCCCGGTGCTCGTCGATGCGGCGCTCCGCCTCAGTCTGGGCGAGGAGCGGCAGGTCGCGGTCCTGCGCCGTCACCGCCATCCACGACGCCGCGACGAGCATCACGACGCCGTTCACGCGGAACCACAGCAGCAGTCCGACGAAGATCGCGAACGTGGCCAGGAGAGGGTTCGACGGCGTGTAGCTCAGCAGGAAGCCGACACCGAACTGCAGCACGGTCATGGCCGCACCGCCGAGGAGCGCGCCCGGCCAGATCACTCCCCAGTGCAGCGAGGTCCCGGTGAGGAATCGCACCATCGCGGCCAGGGCCCCGGTCAGGAGCACGAAGGACACGAGCACGGTCCCGATCCGGATGCTGAGGTTCAGCCCGTCCGATCCGGAGTCCCACCCGAGGAGAGTGAGGAGCCAGCGCAGCACGGCCGCACTGGCCGAGCTGAGGGCCGACCCGAGGATCAGGGCCACCCCGAAGATGAGGGCCGCGAGCAGGTCGCGGGCCTTCAGCAGCAGGTAGCTGCGGCGGTCGGGCTCGAGCCCGAAGATGTCTCGCACGGCGCGGCGGGAGAAGGTGACCCAGCCGATCGCGGTCCAGATCACCGTGCCCAGGGCGATGAGGCCGGTGACGCCGAGCACGCCGGTCGTGTTGGAGGCGATCTCCTGCACCTGCTGCGGTGTGAACACGCCGCCCTGATCGAGGATCAGGTTCGGGATGTAGTTGTTGATGATGTCGATGAGGCCGTTGACCGCATCTTCGCTGCCGCCCAGCCAGAGACCGGCGATGGCGAAGGCCAGGTACACCGCGGCGAAGATGGCGAACAGCGCCTGATAGCTCACGCCCGCGGCGAGCAGGAAGCCGTTGTGCTGCAGGAAGTGTCGCCACACCCGCACCGGGAACAGTCCCAGGGTGCGCTGCGTCAGCGCGGTCGCGCGCTCGACCGCCGCATCGAGACGACCGGGCTCGGTCGCGGCACCAGTGGGGTCGGACACGACCCCACCCTATCCAAGGCGCCCCACGCCGGGACGCCTCCGAGACGCGCGAAGGGCGGCTCCGCAGTCGGAGCCGCCCTTCGCGCGGGGGAGGAGATGCCTCAGGGGCGTCCGCGAAGGACCGCCTGCTTGACCTCTGCGATCGCCTTCGTGACCTCGATGCCGCGGGGGCACGCCTCGGAGCAGTTGAAGGTCGTGCGGCACCGCCACACACCCTCCTTGTCGTTGAGGATGTCGAGGCGCACGGCGGCGTTGTCGTCGCGCGAGTCGAAGATGAAGCGGTGCGCGTTGACGATGGCCGCCGGGCCGAAGTACTGACCGTCGGTCCAGAACACGGGGCACGAGGAGGTGCACGCGGCGCACAGGATGCACTTGGTGGTGTCGTCGAAGACCTCGCGGTCGGCGATGGTCTGCAGGCGCTCCTTGCCCTTCTCCGGCACGGAGTTCGCGACGAGGAACGGCTGCACCTCGCGGTACGACGCGAAGAACGGCTCCATGTCGACGACGAGGTCCTTCTCCAGCGGCAGGCCCTTGATGGCCTCGACGTAGATGGGCTTCGAGATGTCGAGGTCCTTGATCAGCGTCTTGCAGGCGAGGCGGTTCCGTCCGTTGATGCGCATGGCGTCGGAGCCGCAGATCCCGTGGGCGCAGGAGCGGCGGAACGTGAGCGAACCGTCGACCTCCCACTTGATCTTGTGCAGGGCGTCGAGCACGCGGTCGGTGGAGTAGAGCTCCACGTCGTAGTCGACCCAGTGCGGCTCGGCGTCGACCTCGGGGTCGAACCGGCGGATGTTGAACGTGACGATGAAGGACTGGATGCCGGTGTCTTCGGTCGTCTCCGCGGGGGCTTCGGCGATGGCGTTCGACATGGTCAGTACTTCCTCTCCATCGGCGGGTAGTTCAACTCGCCCTTGTCGTTCTTGGTGAACACGACGGGCTTCCAGTCGAGCTTGATGTGGTCGCTCGGGTCCGACGAGTGCGGGTCGCCCGTCAGGTAGGCCATGGTGTGCTTCATGTAGTTCTCGTCGTCGCGCTTCGGGAAGTCGTCGCGCATGTGACCGCCGCGGCTCTCCTCGCGGTTCTGCGCCGCGTAGACGACGACCTCGGCGATGTCGAGCAGGAAGCCCAGCTCCACGGCCTCGAGCAGGTCGGTGTTGAACCGGTGGCCCTTGTCGTCGACGTGCACGTTCTTGTAGCGCTCGCGCAGCTCGGCGATCACGCCCAGCACGTGCTGCAGCGACTCGTGCGTGCGGAACACCTGCGCGCCCTTGTCCATCTCGTCCTGCAGCGTCTTGCGCAGCACGGCGATGCGCTCGGTGCCCTGGTTGTTGCGCAGGTCCTCGAGCATGCCGGAGACGAACGCGGCGGGGTTCTCGGGGAGTGGAACGAACTCGGCGGTCTTGACGTACTCCACGGCGTTGCGGCCGCTTCGCTTGCCGAAGACGTTGATGTCGAGCAGCGAGTTGGTGCCGAGGCGGTTGGCGCCGTGCACCGAGACGCACGCGCACTCGCCGGCGGCGTACAGGCCGGGCACCACGGTGTCGTTGTCGGCCAGCACCTCGCCGTTGTTGTTGGTGGGGATGCCGCCCATGGCGTAGTGCGCGGTCGGCATCACGGGGACGGGCTCCACGACCGGGTCGACGCCCAGGTACGTGCGCGCGAACTCGGTGATGTCGGGGAGCTTGGTCTCGAGCACCTCGGCACCCAGGTGCGTGCAGTCGAGCAGCACGTAGTCCTTGTGCGGTCCGGCGCCGCGGCCCTCCGCGACCTCCTGCACCATGCAGCGCGCGACGATGTCACGCGGCGCGAGGTCCTTGATGGTGGGGGCGTATCGCTCCATGAACCGTTCGCCCGAGGCGTTGCGGAGGATCGCGCCCTCACCGCGGGCACCCTCGGTGAGGAGGATGCCGAGTCCGGCGAGTCCGGTCGGGTGGAACTGGAAGAACTCGAGGTCCTCCAGCGGGAGGCCCTTGCGCCAGACGATGCCGACGCCGTCGCCCGTGAGAGTGTGCGCATTCGACGTGGTCTTGAAGATCTTCCCGAAGCCGCCGGTCGCGAAGATGACGGCCTTGGACTGGAAGACGTGCAGCTCACCCGTGGCGAGGTCGTAGGCGACGACGCCGGCGATCTGGGTCTTGCCCGCCTCGTCCTTCACGGTGATGAGGTCGAGCACATAGAACTCGTTGAAGAAGTTGATGCCGAGCTTGACGCAGTTCTGGAACAGCGTCTGCAGGATCATGTGACCGGTGCGGTCGGCGGCGTAGCAGGCGCGGCGGACCGGGGTCTTGCCGTGCTCGGCCGTGTGACCGCCGAAGCGACGCTGGTCGATCTTGCCCTCGGGCGTGCGGTTGAAGGGAAGGCCCATGTTCTCGAGGTCGATGACCGCGTCGATGGCTTCCTTCGCGAGGATCTCCGCCGCGTCCTGGTCGACGAGGTAGTCGCCGCCCTTGACCGTGTCGAAGGTGTGCCACTCCCAGGAGTCCTCCTCGACGTTCGCGAGCGCCGCCGCCATGCCGCCCTGCGCGGCACCGGTGTGCGAGCGCGTCGGGTACAGCTTCGAGATCACGGCCGTCTTCGCGCCGGGGCCCGCCTCGATGGCCGCCCGCATCCCGGCGCCGCCGGCGCCCACGATGACGATGTCGAACTGGTGGTAGTGCACGCCGTCACGGACGACGGAATCCTGGGTCTGGGTAGTCACTTCTCGTATGCCTCTTCTTCTAGCCCTGCGCCTGGCAGGTCTCCCACAGCGTGCTGGACTCGGTCACACCCAGGCAGGGGTCGAACGTGAAGACGACCAGCGTGCCGAGGATGATGAGCAGGCCGGCGGCCAGCCCGAGTGCCCACACGAGTGCCTTGCGGGCGGTGGCGTTGGTCACGTAGTCGTTCACGATCGTGCGCATGCCGTTGGCGCCGTGGATGAGCGCGAGCCACAGCATCAGCACGTCCCACCACTGCCAGAACGGCGTGGCGAACTTGCCGGCGATGAACGCGAAGTCGAGGGCGTGGATGCCCTCGCCGAGCATGAGGTTGACGAAGAGGTGGCCGAAGATCAGCACGACGAGCACGACGCCCGACACGCGCATGAAGACCCAGCCCCACTTCTCCAGGTTCACCCCGCGCTGACGGCGGGCGGGGGCGACGGCGGTCTGAGCGCTCATCAGTGTCCTCCTCCGAAGCCGGCGAATGCGAGCATCAGGTGGCGGGGCACGAAGCCGGCCATGATGATGCCCCAGACGAGCAGAACGCCCCAGAAGAGCTGGCGCTGGTACTTGGCGCCCTTCGACCAGAAGTCCACGGCGATGATGCGCAGACCGTTCATGGCGTGGAACACGATGCCGGCCACGAGCACGACCTCGCCGAGCGCCATGACCGGGTTCTTGTACGTGCCGATGACCGCGTCGTACGCCTCCGGCGACACCCTGATGAGCGCCGTGTCGAGCACGTGCACCAACAGGAAGAAGAAGATGGCGACTCCGGTGATGCGGTGAAGCACCCACGACCACATGCCTTCGCGACCCCGGTAGAGGGTGCCGCGGGGGGTCTTGGACGTGGTTTCCGAAATCGACGGTGTCAAGCGAGCGCTTGTGGACACGGTCGTCCTCCCTGGATCGATGTGACTCGGTCGCGTGCGCCGTCTCGACCCCTCGAAGTGCTGGGGAGGGGCAGGCACGCCCGATCGCCCTCCATCCTATTCCTGTGAGAAGGCCGTGGGCGACGAAGGGGACCCTAACCAGCGTGCGCCGCCCGGATCCGGTCGGGACCGCGTCGCCGCGGAGCGGCTCACGGGGACCGAGCGGGCCGGCTGGGTACGCTGGCCGGGTGAGCGAACCCATCGAGGACTTCTACGCGGTGATCCCGGCCGGAGGCATCGGCAGCAGGCTGTGGCCGCTCTCCCGGGCGGATGCGCCGAAGTTCCTGCACGACCTGACCGGCTCCGGCCACTCGCTGCTGCGCGACACGTGGGACCGCCTCGAGCCTCTCGCCGGACCCGATCGGATCGCGGTGGTCACGGGACGGGCGCACCGGGCGGCGGTGGAGGCCGAGCTGCCCGGCATCGCCGATCTGAACGTGTTCCTGGAGTCGGAGCCGCGCGAGTCCGCCGCGGCGATCGGACTGGCCGCCGCCGTGCTGCACCGGCGCGACCCCGATGTGATCATCGGCTCGTTCAGCGCCGATCACGTCATCCGCGGCACGCGCGTGTTCGAGTTCGCGGTGCGAGACGCGGTCGAGGTCGCTCGCGAGGGGTACATCTGCACGATCGGCATCGCCCCCACGGAGCCCGCGGTCGGCTTCGGATACATCAAGAAGGGCTCCGAGCTCGTCGTCGAGCGTGCCCGTGAGGCCGCGCTCGTCGAGAGCTTCGTGGAGAAGCCCGACCTGGAGACGGCCAAGGCGTACCTCGCCGACCGGGGCTACCTGTGGAACGCGGGCATGTTCATCGCCAAGGCGAGCGTCCTGCTCGACGAGCTCGCCGCGAACGAGCCGGAGCTGCACGCCGGGCTGCTCGAACTGGCCGAGGCGTGGGACGATCGCGAGCGACGGGGCCCGGTCGTCGACCGCATCTGGCCGCGCCTCAAGAAGACGGCGATCGACTATGCGGTCGCCGAGCCCGCCGCGCGTCGTGGTCGCCTCGCCGTCGTCCCCGGGCACTTCGACTGGGACGATGTCGGCGACTTCGCGTCGCTCACCAAGCTCATCACCAACGGCAGGAAGAACGACCTCGCCGTTCTCGGGCCGCGGGCGCGGGTGCTCACGGATGCCGCCAGCGGCATCCTCGTCAGCCAGACCTCCCGCGTCATCAGCCTCGTCGGCGTCAAGGACATCGTCGTGGTCGACACCCCCGACGCGCTTCTCGTCACGACGGTGGAGAACGCGCAGCGCGTGAAGGGCGTCGTGGAGTCGCTGAAGCTGAACGGACAGGGCGACGTGCTCTGATGAGCAGTGATCGGTGCTCATCGGGTGGGTTGATTTCAGCTTTGTAACCTTTCGCCAGCGCCAGGGGCGACGTGCGTGCACGAAGGCTGAAACACTAGGTAACTTTGATCGATCCGCGATGGTCGCGGTTCCGTTGAGGGAGGCATGAGTTGACCATCTCCACCACCAAGAAGCTTCTCGGCGCGACCGTCGCCGCGGGCGTCATCTTCGCGCTCGCCGGTTGCGGCCAGGCACCGACCGACGAGGCCGGGGGATCGGACAAGCCGGCCGACTCCGACTTCCTGCCCTGCCTGATCTCCGACGCGGGCGGCTGGAACGACAAGTCGTTCAACCAGTCGGCCAAGGAGGGCATGGACAGCGCCGCCGAGGAGCTCGACATCAAGCCGCTCGAGTTCGAGTCGGCGAACGACAACGACTACGCGCCGAACCTCGAGACCGCGGTGTCCGAGGGCTGCTCGCTCATCGTCTCGGTCGGCTTCAAGCTGTCGGCCGCCACGGTCGAGTCGGCGCTCGCGAACCCCGAGATCGACTACGCGATCATCGATGACTGGGCCGACAACGACTTCGACGGCGAGGTCGACGCGCCCAACATCAAGCCCCTCGTGTTCGACACGGCTCAGGCCGCCTACCTCGGCGGCTACGCGGCCGCGGCGTGGTCGGCGCAGAGCGGTGTGAACAAGGTCGGCACCTTCGGCGGCATGCAGATCCCGTCGGTCGCCGTGTTCATGGACGGCTACCAGCTCGGGGTCGAGAAGTACAACGAGGACAAGTCGGCTTCGGTCCAGGTCTTCGGATGGGATGCGGCGACGCAGGAGGGCTCCTTCACGGGTGGCTTCGACGCGAACGACACCGCCAAGCAGACCGCTCAGGGCGTGCTCGACCAGGGTGTCGACGTGATCCTCCCGGTCGGTGGCCCCGTCTACCAGAGCGCCGCGGCGGCCATCACCGACAGCGGCAAGGACACCCTGATGCTCGGCGTGGACAGCGACCTCGCGGTTGCCGACCCGAGTGTTGCGGGCATGACGCTCGTGTCGATCATGAAGGCCATCGACGTGGCTGTGCACGACGCGACGATCGCGGCCGCCAAGGGCGACTTCGACCCGGAGCCCTACGTCGGGACGCTCGAGAACGAGGGCGTCAAGCTGTCCGGCTTCGGCGACTTCGAGTCCCAGCTGCCCGAGGGCCTGATGGACGAGCTGAAGACGCTGCAGGAGCAGATCATCTCCGGCGACATCACGGTGGAGTCGAAGAACTCGCCGTGATCTGAAACGGTCCGACACGGGGCGAGTGGTGAGCAGGCTGCCACTCGCCCCGTGCCGTGGACGGACGACGATTCTCCTGAATGACACTTCTGGATAAGGTGCAGATATGAAGCTCGAACTTCGCGGCATCACCAAGCGATTCGGCAGCCTCGTGGCCAACGACCACATCGATCTGGTGGTCGAACCGGGGCAGATCCACGCCCTCCTCGGGGAGAACGGCGCGGGAAAGTCCACCCTCATGAACGTCCTCTACGGCCTGTACCAGGCCGATGAGGGAGAGATCCTCCTCGACGACGAGGTGCAGCACTTCCGCGGCCCGGGTGACGCGATGGCTGCGGGGATCGGCATGGTGCACCAGCACTTCATGCTCGTACCGGTGTTCACGGTCGCCGAGAACGTGATGCTCGGCCACGAGCAGACCAAGGCGCTCGGCACCCTCGACATCGCGAAGGCCCGCCAGCACGTGCGGGACGTCGCCGCGCGCTTCGGCTTCGACATCGACCCCGACGCGATCGTGGGCGACCTGCCCGTCGGCGTGCAGCAGCGGGTCGAGATCATCAAGGCGCTCTCGCGCGACGCGAAGGTGCTCGTGTTCGACGAGCCCACCGCGGTGCTGACCCCCCAGGAGACCGATGAGCTCATGGGCATCATGCGGCAGCTGCGCGACGAGGGCACCGCGATCGTGTTCATCACGCACAAGCTCCGCGAGGTGCGGGAGGTCGCCGACACCATCACGATCGTCCGCCTCGGCCGGATCGTGGGGGAGGCGTCGCCGACTGCGTCGAACGCGGAGCTCGCCTCGCTCATGGTCGGCCGCGCGGTCGAGCTGACGGTGCACAAGGAGGCGCCGCGACTCGGCGAGGGCGGGCTGGCGGTGTCCGGACTGCGGGTGCTCACCACGGGGGGCGCGATCGTCGTGGACGGCGTCGACTTCACCGTGCGACCGGGCGAGGTGCTCGCGATCGCCGGCGTGCAGGGCAACGGCCAGACCGAGCTCGTGGAGGCCATCGTCGGTCTCGCGGCGCGCGTCGAGGGCAGCATCGTGCTCGACGGCAAGGAGCTGGTCGGCAAGAGCGTGCGCGCCATCCTCGACGCGGGAGTCGGGTTCGTCCCGGAGGACCGCACGGAGGACGGCCTGGTCGGCGGGTTCTCGGTCGCCGAGAACCTGGTGCTCGACCGCTCGGACGACCCGGCGTTCAGTCGCGCCGGCACGCTCAAGCGCGCCGTGCTCGAGGAGTTCGCGCGCGAGCGCATCAAGGAGTACGACATCCGCGCGCAGGGGCCCCACACCCCGGCGGGCACGCTGTCGGGTGGAAACCAGCAGAAGGTGGTCATCGCCCGGGAGATGAGCCGCGACCTGCGCCTGCTCGTGGCGGCGCAGCCCACTCGCGGCGTCGACGTCGGCTCGATCGAGTTCATCCACAAGCGGATCATCGAGACGCGCGACGCCGGGATCCCCGTCGTCGTGGTCTCCACGGAGCTGGACGAGGTCGCAGCTCTCGCGGACCGGATCGCGGTCATGTACCGCGGCACGATCGTCGGCATCGTCCCGGGTGACACGCCCCGGGAGACACTCGGACTCATGATGGCCGGTGCGGCCGAAGGAGAGGTGGCCGCGTGAGCGGAGCGACACCAGGCGCAGGGGACGCGACCAAGGGGCTCCCACCCGAACAGCTCGCCACGAGCACCGGCACTGTGCCGCGCGACCCCTCCGACGTCCCGCCGCCTCCCCGCGCGAACGTCGTCCTGAAGGAGATCCTGCGGGGGAGCGCCGTCACCACGATCCTGGCGATCGTGCTCGCGCTCATCGTGGGCGGCATCCTCATCGCCTTCACGAACGAAGACGTGCAGGAGGCGTCCGGGTACTTCTTCGCCCGTCCGACCGACACGTTGGCGGCGGCCTGGAACGCCGTCTACAACGGCTACGAGGCGCTCTTCCGCGGCGCGATCTTCAACGCCCGCGGAGCCGACTTCGCCGCGCAGATCCGTCCGCTGACGAACACGCTCGGTTTCGCCGCGCCGCTCATCGCGGCCGGTCTCGGCGTGGCGCTCGCGTTCCGCGTCGGTCTGTTCAACATCGGTGCGCGCGGCCAGATGCTCATCGGTGTCGCGGTCGCGGCGCTGCTGACCTTCTCCCTCGACCTGCCGCTGTGGCTGCACCTGCCCGTCACGCTCCTCGCCGGCATCGCGGGCGGGGCGCTGTGGGGTGCGATCGCCGGTCTCATCAAGGCCCGCACGGGTGCGCACGAGGTGATCCTCACGATCATGCTCAACTACATCGCGTACTACCTGCTGCTGTGGATGATCCGGACGCCCGGCCTGCTGCAGAAGCCGGGCACGAACCAGGCGCTCGGCTCGCCGACACCCGAGTCGGCGCAGTTCCCGACGCTGCTCGGCCCGCAGTTCCCGCTGCTGGACGTGGGCTTCGTGATCGTGATCATCGCGACGCTGTTCGTCTGGTGGCTCCTCGAGCGCTCCTCCCTCGGCCTGCGCATGCGCGCCGTGGGCGAGAACCCGCACGCCGCCCGCGCCGCCGGCATCAGCGTGCAGCGCATCTACGTCTACGCGATGCTCTTCGCGGGAGGCCTCGCCGGACTCGCGGGCATGAACCAGCTGCAGGGCGCCGTGACCACCGGCGTCACCGAGACCATCGACGCGGGCATCGGCTTCGACGCGATCACCGTCGCCCTCCTCGGCCGCAGCCGCGCGTGGGGCACGTTCGCCGCCGGCATCCTGTTCGGCGCGCTCAAGGCCGGATCGTTCTCGATGCAGGCGCAGGACATCCCGGTCGACATCGTGCTGGTCGTGCAGTCGCTCGTGGTGCTGTTCATCGCCGCGCCGCCGCTGCTGCGCACCGTGTTCTTCCTGCCCAAGTCCGACGCGGAGAAGGCCGCCAAGGCGAGAGCCAAGGCCGCGAAGAAGGCGGTGACGGCATGATGTCGCTCGCACAGACCGAGGCCGCAGACGGCACCGTCCAGCTCGCGACCGTGAAGGAGCGCCACCTCAAGGCGCCCATCGTGCTCGCCGTGCTGACCGTGCTGCTCGCGCTGCTGTTCCTCGCGGTACCCCGTAGCGGCACCAGCACCTTCCGGCTCTCCGACCAGTCGTCGGCGTTCGCACTGCCCGACGTGGCCCTGCCCACCTCGTCGACCTTCTGGTTCGTGTTCGCCGTGCTGGTCGTGATCACGGTCGCCTCGTTCCTGCGGGCATGGGTGTATCGTCCGACCTCGCTCTGGCTGGTCGCTGCCTACGGTGTGTTCGCGGTGTTCGGGTTCCTGGTGTGGGCGTCCGCGGGCGGCCTCGTCCCCGTCACGAGCCTGCTGTTCGGCGCGGTGTCGCTGTCGGTCCCGCTGGTGTTCGGTGCCCTCGGCGGCGTGATCGGCGAGCGCGCCGGTGTGGTCAACGTCGCCATCGAGGGGCAGCTGCTGCTCGGCGCGTTCTCGGCCGCCCTGCTGTCGAGCATCACCGGCAACCCGTTCGTGGGTCTGATCGGCGCGATGGTCGGCGGCGTGCTGGTCGCCAGCGTCCTCGCCGCGTTCGCGATCAAGTACCTCGTCGAGCAGGTCATCGTCGGTGTCGTGCTGAACGTGCTCGTCACCGGTCTCACCGGGTTCCTGTACGGCGCGCTCCTGGCACCCAACGAGGCCGAGCTGAACACGCCGGTGCGGTTCACGCGGATCGAGATCCCGCTGCTCAGCGACATCCCGATCATCGGTCCCGTGCTGTTCAACCAGACGTTCATCGGCTACCTGATGTTCCTCACGGTCGCCGTCGTCGCGTGGGGGCTGTACCGCACCCGCTGGGGGCTGCGGCTCCGCGCCGTCGGTGAGCACCCGCAGGCCGCCGACACGGTGGGCATCAAGGTCAACCCGACGCGGTTCTGGAACGTGCTGCTGGCCGGTGCGATCGCGGGCATGGGCGGTGCGTACTTCACGCTCGTCTCGGTGCCGCAGTTCGGCAAGGACATGACGGCGGGACTCGGCTTCATCGCCCTCGCCGCGGTGATCTTCGGCCGCTGGGACCCGATCGGGGCGACGCTGGCGGCACTGCTGTTCGGCTTCGCGACGAACCTGCAGAACCTGCTGTCGATCCTGAAGACGCCGATCCCTGGCGAGTTCATGCTGATGCTGCCGTACGTGGTGACGCTGCTCGCGGTCGCCGGGTTCGCCGGGCAGATCAAGGCGCCTGCCGCCGACGGCAAGCCGTACATCAAGTCGTAGGACGCAGGAAGAAGGAACGACCGTCATGACCGACATCGACTGGGACGAGCTGCGCCAGGTCGCCGCCGACGCGATGACGAAGGCGTACGCGCCGTACTCGCGCTACCGCGTGGGAGCGGCCGCCCTCGTCAGCGACGGACGCATCGTCGCGGGCTGCAACGTGGAGAACGCCTCGTACGGCGTCACGCTGTGTGCGGAGTGCGCGCTCGTCGGCGACCTGCACATGTCGGGCGGTGGGCAGCTCGTGGCGTTCGTGTGCGTCAACAACGACGGCGACACGATCATGCCGTGCGGCCGGTGCCGCCAGCTGCTGTACGAACACGCCGTGCCCGGCATGCTGCTGGAGACCGTCTCCGGCATCCGCACGATCGACGAGGTGCTGCCCGATGCGTTCGGGCCGCGCGACCTGGAGGACGCACGATGACCGTTGAGCCGTTCGACGCCGTGGATGTGATCCGCGCCAAGCGCGACGGCGGGGCGGTGCCGGAGCCGGCGCTGCGCTGGATGGTCGACGCGTACACGCGCGGCTACGTCTCGGACGCGCAGATGGCCTCGTTCGCGATGGCGGTGTTCCAGCGGGGCATGGAGCGCGACGAGATCCGCGTGCTGACCGACGCCATGATCGCCTCCGGCGAGCGGATGAGCTTCGCGACCCTCGGCAAGCCCACGGTCGACAAGCACTCCACGGGTGGTGTCGGCGACAAGATCACCCTGCCGCTCGCACCGCTGGTGGCCTCGTTCGGCGTGGCCGTTCCGCAGCTCAGCGGACGCGGCCTCGGTCACACCGGGGGCACGCTCGACAAGCTCGAGGCGATCCCCGGCTGGCGCGCCGCGCTCAGCAACGAGGAGATGTTCGCCCAGATGCGGGGCGACGTGGGGGCGGTGATCTGCGCCGCGGGTTCCGGCCTCGCCCCCGCCGACAAGAAGCTGTACGCGCTGCGCGACGTGACGGGGACGGTCGAGGCGATCCCGCTGATCGCGTCGAGCATCATGTCGAAGAAGATCGCCGAGGGCACCGACGCGCTCGTGCTCGACGTGAAGTTCGGCTCCGGCGCCTTCATGCAGGACATCGACCGCGCGCGGGAGCTCGCACGCACGATGGTCGCACTCGGCACCGACTCCGGCGTCGCCACGACCGCGCTGCTCACGGACATGAACGTGCCGCTGGGCCGCGCGATCGGCAACGCCAACGAGGTGCGCGAGTCCGTCGAGATCCTGGCGGGCGGAGGCCCGGACGACGTGCGGGCACTGACCGTCGCCCTCGCCAGGGAGATGCTCGCCCTCGCCGGGCAGCCCGACGCCGACGTGGAGGCCGCTCTCGACGACGGCCGCGCGATGGACAGCTGGAAGGCCATGATCCGCGCGCAGGACGGCGACCCCGACGCCGCGCTCCCGGTCGCGAGGGAGACGCACGTCGTGACCGCCGCGTCCGACGGTGTCGTGACGCGCATGGACGCGCTGCCCTTCGGGATCGCCGCGTGGCGCCTCGGTGCCGGGCGGGCCAGGGCCGAGGATCCGGTCATCCACGAGGCCGGCATCGACCTGCACGCCAAGCCGGGCGACCGCGTGACCGCCGGGCAGCCGCTGTTCACCCTGTCCGCGGCCGACGAGGCACGGTTCCCCCGCGCGATCGAGGCGCTGGAGGGGGCGTGGGAGCTCGGCGACCGGGCCCCGGAGGCCGGGCCGATCGTCCGCGAGCGCATCACGGCCTGAGGCCGCGGACGGTAGCCTGAAACCGAAGTCCCGCGACCGAGAGGATCCCCATGTCGATCGATGCGAACGGCGATGCCAGCCTGAACGGCGTCTCCCTGCGGAGCCTGCCCAAGGTGTCGTTGCACGACCACCTCGACGGGGCCGTGCGGCCGGCGACGATCATCGAACTCGCGGACGCCATCGGGCTCGACGTGCCGGAGAACGACCCGCGCGCGCTGGGCACCTGGTTCGCGAAGCAGAGCGACTCCGGCTCGCTGGTCGAATACCTGAAGACATTCGACCTCACGACGGCCGTCATGCAGACGCGCGAAGGGCTCACCCGGGTCGCGCGCGAGTTCGTGCAGGATCTCGCGGCCGACGGCGTGATCTACGGAGAGGTGCGCTGGGCGCCCGAGCAGCACCAGGCCGCGGGGCTCACGCTGGAACAGGCCGTGGAGGCCGTGCAGCAGGGCATCGAGGAGGGCGAGGACGCCGCCGACCGCAACGGTCGCAGCATCCGCATCGGCCAGCTGATCACCGCCATGCGGCACACCGACCGCGCCAGGGAGATCGCGGAGCTCGCGGTCGACTTCCGCGGCCGCGGTGCCGTGGGCTTCGACATCGCCGGGCCGGAGGACGGCTTCCCGCCGTCGAACCACCGCGCCGCGTTCGACTTCCTCGCCGAGAACTTCTTCCCCGTGACCGTTCACGCGGGAGAGGCCGCCGGACTCGCATCGATCCGTTCGGCGCTGCTCGACGGGCGCGCGCTGCGGCTGGGCCACGGTGTGCGCATCGCGGAGGACCTGGAGGTCGTCACGCAGGAGGGCGACGAGGTGCAGGTGCGCTTCGGCGAGCTCGCCCGCTGGGTGCGCGACCGCGAGATCCCGCTCGAGCTGTCGCCGTCGTCGAACCTGCAGACCGGGGCCGTCGCGGCCTGGGGCAACGTGCTGGCCGACCACCCGTTCGACCTGCTCTACCAGCTGGGCTTCGCCGTCACCGTGAACGTAGACAACCGCACCATGAGCGCGACCTCGCTCACGCGGGAGCTGGCGCTGCTGGTGGAGACGTTCGACTACGACCTCGACGACCTCGAGACCTTCCAGTTCAACGCCGCGGCCGCCGCGTTCCTCCCCGTCGAGGAACGCGAGGAGCTCGTGGAGATGATCGCCGAGGGATTCGACGCCTGACCGTGGCTTCCGGGGGGAAGCGACGGGGGCGCGTCGCACTGATCATCTCGCTCGCCGCCGTGCTGGTGGTCGGGGGTGGCGCGGCGGCATACCTGCTGCTGAACCGGGGGGCGGCCGAGGCGGCACCGGCGCGGACGGAGTCGCCGCGCCCCGAGCCGTCGCCGTCGCCGACGCCGCTGACCGCGGTCGAGCAGCTGCTGGCCGACGCCGACAACCCGCTGGCGTGTGCCGTGAGCTTCGCCGGCGAGGGCGCCCCGGCGGATCCGCAGCTGCAGTGGCAGAACGGCCTGTACGTCGCGCTGCCGATCCCGGCCGTGGCGGGGAAGGTGTTCGCCGGGTGGTACCCGACGGCGGCAGACGCGGCGGCCTTCACTCCGGAGGCCCGCGTCAACGGCGCCGACCCCGTGGTGTGCGACGACCAGCGGATCGAGCTGTTCGCGGCCTGGAAGACCCCGGAGGAGAACGCGGCGGAGGGCACGCGCGTGCCGATCCTCATGTACCACCAGTTCACATCGAACCCGGACGGGGAGACGGGCTGGCTGCGCGGGAACTACGCCTACATCGGCGACTTCGACGCGCAGATGAACCACATCGCCACCACGGGCTTCTACCTGCCGACGTGGGACGAGCTCAGCGCGTTCATCGACGGCCGGCTGTTCCTGCCCGCGCGCTCGGTCATCATCACGGACGACGACGCCGACCAGAGCTGGTTCGACCTCGCCGTGCCCGTGATCGACAAGTACCGCCTGCTGTCGACCTCGTTCATGATCACGGCCTACCGGACCGATCCGCCCCCGTCGATCTACGTGCTGCGGCGCTCGCACACCAACGACATGCACCAGGCGGGGGAGAACGGCAAGGGGCGGATGGTGAACTGGACGGCCGATCAGATCGCCGCCGACCTCAACGCCTCGGGCGACGTGCTGGGCGTCCGCGAGGTCATGGCCTACCCCTTCGGACACTACAACGACACGGCGAAGCAGGGCGTGGCGCAGGCCGGCTTCGAGATGGCGCGGACGATCGAGCCCGGGTACGTGCAGATCGGTACGGACAAGCTCGCGCTTCCCGTGGTGCGCATCGACTACGGCATGGGGCTCGACGCCCTGGTGTCGCGGATCGGCTGACGCGTGGCCGCGGTCGTCATCGTCGGTCCCGCCGCCTGGAACAGGATCGTCGTGCTCGACCGGCTGCCGGAGCCGGAACCGCACATGCAGTTCGCCGAGGACAGCTGGGAGACGGTCGGCGGCACGAGTGCGGGCAAGGCGCTGAGCCTGACCGGGCTCGGGCGCGCGGTGGCGCTGCACGCGATCGCGGGGTCGGACGACGACGGCCGGCGGGTGCGCGACGCCCTGGCCGCTGCCGGAGTGCCCGTGCACTGGTCGGACGGCGTGACGGAGCGCCACCTGAACCTCATGACGAGGGCGGGGGAGCGCGTGTCGCTGTACCTGGCGACGCCGGAGGCGGGCGACGGGCGCGACGATGCGGCCCTGGCGGCAGAGCTGGCGGTGGCGGACGCGGTCGTGCTTGACCTGGCCGCTGAACCGTTGCGCCTGCTCCCGCTGGCACGGCGGAGCGGCACGCCGCTCTGGGTGGACGTGCACGACTACGACGGCACGGCCGCGTTCCACCGGCCGTTCCTCGCCGCCGCGCATGCCGTGTTCTGCAACGCCGACCGCCTGGACTCTCCGGTGGAGTTCCTGCGGGCCACGGTCGACGCGGGCGCCCAGCTCGCGGTGTGCACGCTCGGCGCGGACGGCGCGGTGGCGATCGATGCGGACGGGACCGAGGTGCGCGTGCGCGCGGTGCCCACCACGGTCGTCGACACCAACGGCGCAGGCGACGCGTTCCTCGCCGGCGTGCTGGACGCCCGACTGGGCGGAGCCGGGCTCGCCGCCGCGCTGGAGGCCGGGGCGCGGACGGCGTCGCTCGTGCTCGGCACCCGGCACCTGCACCCGCTGCTCGACCCCGTCCTCGGCTGAGAGGTGCCGGTCAGCGGGGAACCGACAGCAGGAACCCGCCCACGATGTCGGTGAGCTGCGCGCGCATCTCCTCCTCGGACAGGGTCGGCTCACCGTCGCCCGCCTGTGGCCCGTAATCGCCGAACGAGGCATGAGAGGCGCCGTCGATCTCGACGAGTTCGGCGTCGGCGGGGAGCATCGGCCGCGCATCGGCGATCTTCTCCGGAGTGGACAGGCCGTCCTCGCTCCCGGCCACGCTGAGCACCGGGAGCTCGGAATCGGACAGGTCGTTCGCGCAGTACGACGCGAACAGCACCAGGGCATCGGCTGCGGTGGCGAGCTGGCAGGCGCGGACGCCGCCCAGGGAGTGGCCGCCGACGGCCCAGGACTCGACATCGGGCGCCGCGGACGTGAAGTCGTCCAGGCCGCGGGGGTCGAAGAACGCGAGGTTCAACCACGGCCGGGTGATCACGACCGTGATGCCCTCCTCGGCGAGGCCCTGGAGCGGGGCCGCATAGGCCCACGGATCGACCTTGGCGCCCGGGATGAACACCAGGCCCCGTTCCGAGTCGCCGTCGGCGGGTTCCAGCACGATGCCTTCGTCGGCGTCGGTCACGGTGATCGCCGAATTGTCACGGACCTCGGCGAGCGGACCCGGTTCGGCCGGCATGACCCCGATCTGGGTGTAGGCGAGCACACCGCCGATCGCGAGGACCAGCACGATGGCCAGAGCCCACAGGACACGTCTCAGGATGCGGCGGCGGGGCTTCTTCTGCACGGAGGCAACGCTACTCCCGTCGGCGGGAGACGGAGGGGTGCGTGGCCAGGTACTCCTCGAACGCCTCCGCCGAGGTGCGCGTGGGCGTGAAGCCGAAATCCTCGATGAGTCGGCGATTGGACAGCACGGGCCGCCAGCGCAGGAACGGCACCTTCTCCGGCCCGTGCTCGGTGAGCCGGAGCATCCGTCCCAGGCGGAGCGCCGCGTCCAGTGCCCACGCGGGGACCACGAGCTGTCGCTTGCCGAGCCGCGCGGCGATCTGCGGCACCGTGAGACGCCCGTCTCCGGCAACGTTGAACACCCCCGCCGGTCCGTCCGTCGCCGCCCGCACCATCGCCGTCGCGACGTCGTCGACCCAGACGAACACGAAGGGGGAGTCGGAGCCCGCGATGCGCAGGATGCGCCGCCCGTCCCAGAGCGCGGTGATCTGATTCCGCACGGTCGGACCGAGGATCGTCCCGATGCGGAACACGACCTGCTCGAGTCCGGGGTGCTCGCTCCGGCAGTCGGACAGCATCTCCTCGACCAGCCGTTTGTGGCGCGCGTACGGGAACGCGTCGTTGCCGCGCAGAGGCGTGCTCTCGTCGATCCAGGCGGGAGCGTCGGGGTGGTAGCCGTACGCGGCGCCCGAGCTCGACACGACGATCCGGCGGACGCCGGTCTCGACGCACGCGGCGAGCACATTCGCGGAGCCGATCACATCGACCCGGTACTCCCGGTCGACGTCGCGACCCGGGTTCACGATCGCGGCGAGGTGCACCACGGTGTCGATCCGGTGGGCGCGCAGCAGGGGCGCGACGGCTGCGGCATCGGTCACGTCGAGCAGCGCGTTCACGACGCCGTCCCGCGCGGGGGTGTCCCGCACATCCGCGGCCACGACCAGCTCCACGTCGTCACGGCGCGCGAGGGCGCTCGCGACGTGCGTGCCGAGGAAACCCGCACCGCCCGTGATCAGCACCCGCCGCATCAGGCCGCCTCGATGCTCATGCGACCACTCGCATCGCCGTGGGGGCTTCCGGTCCGCCGTCGGGTGTGCCGCGCCCACAGCCCGGCGAGCACGAGTCCGGCGATGATGTCCCAGATGCCCCACCAGCCCGCCACGATGGCCATGCCGCCCAGCCCGTCGAAGAAGAGGAAGACCAGGCCCAGGCCGAGCCCGGCGTTGCGGATGCCCACCTCGAAGGTCATGGCCTTGCGCTCGCGGGTGCCCAGTCCGCCGACCACGGCCGTGCCGTAACCGAGGGCCAGCGCGACCGCATCGTGCACGGCGACCACCAGGAGGATGATGCCGAGCACCTGCATGAACACCGTCCAGTTGCCGACCAGGGCGGCCACGATGAAGCCCAGCAGTGCGAGCAGGCTGAACCACTTCACGAAGGGCTGCACGCGCGCGCTCACCCCCGGCAGCTTCGCCCGCAGCAGCAGCCCGAGGGCGAACGGGAGACCGACGATCAGCAGGATCTCGAGCAGCATGCGCCACGGGTCGAGCGAGATGTCGCGCAGCAGCGTGCGTGCGGTCGGGTGCAGCGACCCCCAGAACGTGATGCTCAGCGGCATCGCGACGATGTAGACCAGGTTGCCGACCGCCGTGAGCGACACGGACAGCGCGACGTTGCCGCCCGCGCGATGCGTGAGCACCTGCGAGATGTTGCCGGGCGGACAGCACGCGACCAGCAGCATCCCCAACGCCATCGACGGCGGGACGGGCAGCACCAGCGTGAGCAGGAACGTCGCGACGGGGAGCAGCAGGAGCTGGGCGAGGATCGCGATCGCGAACGGCTTCGGGTGCTTCGCCACGACGCGGAAGTCCTGCGGTGACGTGTCCAGCGCGATGCCGAACATGATCAGGCCGAGCACCACGTTGAGGATCGTGAGCGTGCCGGGGGTGAAGGAGAGCACCACGTCGTCGACGTTCACGCCCCGGCCTCCAGCGACTGCCGCTCCTGCCGGACCGCGCGGCGATAGGCGTCCTTGTTCACGTAGTAGGCCATCCGGTCGAGGCCGAGGTAGTGGTAGCCGCCGGTCACGTCCGGCCACGGGGCCCCGGTCACCCGCTCGCGGAATCGCGCGCCGCGCTCGGGAGCCGTCTCCACCGCGTGCAGGTAGGAGGCGAGGAGCTCGGCCTGCTCGTAGCGCCCCTGCCATCCGATCCCCGACGCCTCGATCATGCCCATCACGAACAGCCCGTTGAAGGAGGAGGGGAACACATTCAGGAACAGCCTCGGGGCCGCCCCGCGCCAGTGCAGGTGCTCCGGATCGACGAACGGGTAGTCGAGGCGGTAGCCGGTGGCGAGCAGGACCAGGTCGTAGTCGTCCGCGCTCCCGTCGCGGAAGTGCACCGTGGAGCCGTCGAAGCGGTCGATGTCGGGTCGGATGCGCAGGTCGCCTTGGCCGAGGTGGTTCAGGACGAGCGTGTTCACGATCGGGTGCGACTCGTACAGCCGGTAGTCGGGCCGGGGGAAGCCGAACCGTACCGGATCGCCCGTGAACGCCCGCAGCACGCGGGTGTCGATCGCCTGCTTGAGCCGGGCGGGCAGCGGTCGGCCCTGGTTGAGCGTGTCGCTGGGACGCCCGAACAGGTAGCGCGGCACGAAGTAGTAGCCGCGGCGCACGCTCATGTCGACCGACGCCGCATGGTGCACGGCGTCGACGGCGATGTCGCACCCCGAGTTGCCCGCGCCGATCAGCAGAACGCGCTTCCCCGCGAGCTGCTGCGGCGACCGGTACGCGCTGGTGTGCTGCAGCTCGCCCGTGAACGCACCGCGGAACGAGGGGACGTTCGGCGTGGCGAGCGTGCCGTTCGCGAGCACCACGCCCGCGTACCACCGGGTGTGCTCGCCGTCCGGTCCCGTGGCGGTGAGGTCCCAGCCGCCGTCGCGGGGTTCGAGCCTGGTCACGGCCGTGTCGAAGCGGAACAGCCCTGTCAGGCCGAAGTGCTCGGCGTAGTCGGTGAAGTACCCCTTGAGCACGCGGTGCCCCGGGTAGTCCGCGGTGGTCCGCATCGGGAACTCCGCGAACTCGGTCGTGGTGCGCGAGGAGATCAGGTGCGCGGACTCGTACATTGTGCTGCGCGGGTTGTCGATGTCCCATAGGCCGCCGACGCCGTGCGACGCGTCGTACCCGTCCACGGCGATGCCGCGCTTCTGCAGCGCTCTGGCTGCTGCCAGGCCCGATGGCCCCGCGCCGATCACGGCGTATCTGTTCATCCCGCTCCCCGCACGTCGCTGTGCTCGAAAAAACGCCCCCGCGCACCGATCGTAGCGGTGCGCGGGGGCGCGTCGTGGACGGTCGCCGCGGCGGGATCAGGTGTCGCGCAGGACGGCCTGCCGGGCGGCGACGGCCTCGCGCACCGCGTCGTACAGCGGGTGTTCGGGGTCGAGTCCGGTGGCGCGGGTCGTGAACGCTCCGGCGTCCTCGCTGCGCAGGAGCGCCTGGATCTCGACGGACTGCTCATCCGCGGGGTCGTCGAACTCGAGAGCGGCGGCGACGGCGGCCACCAGCGCCCCGGTCGGCAGCCCGCGCTCCGCGGCCATCGCGGCGGGGCCGATGAAACGCTCGTGGCGGGAGATCTTGCGCAGCGGCTGCCGCCCCACGCGCTGCACCGTGTCGACCAGTTCCGGGTTGCGGAACCGGTCGAGGATCGTGGCGCGGTACGCGGCGAGCTCGGCCGGATCGAGACCGTGCACCGCCGCGAGCACGGCCGATGTCTCCTGCAGTGCCGCGGACACCCGGGCGGCGATGTCGGGGTCGGCCAGCGCGTCCGAGATGCGCTCGATGCCCGCGCGAGCGCCGAAGTACGCGGTCGCGGCGTGTCCCGTGTTCACCGTGAACAGCTTGCGCTCGATGTACGGCGCGAGGTCCGCGACGAAGTGCGCCCCCGGGATGTGCGGCGGCGCCTCCCCGAACGGCCCCGACTCGATGGCCCACTCCACGTACGGCTCCACCGTGACGTCGACGCCCGCGCCCTCGGGCTGCGCGGGCACGATGCGGTCCACCGCGGTGTTCGCGAACACCGCGCGCGACAGCAGGGCCTCGGCGTCGGGCCCGGCGGCCGCGGCGACCTCGGCGCGCAGCTGGTCGGTGGCGCCGATCGCGTTCTCGCACGCCATGACCTGCAGCGGCGCGGCCGAGGGGGAGCGGAGCGCGAGCCCCGCGACGATCGACGGCGCCACGAAGCGCAGCACCGTCGGTCCCACGGCCGTGGTGACGACGTCCGCGGTCGCCACCTCCTCCGCGACGGCATCGGGGTCGGTGCGGCTGTTCACCGCGCGGAACCCGGTGACGACGTGATCGGTCCCCCCGGGGCCGGCCTCGTGCACGGTGTACTCGTCGACCGCGTTGATGGCGTCGACGAGAGCCCCGGCGACATCCGAGAACACGACCTCGTACCCGCCCTCGTGCAGCAGCAGGCCGACGAATCCGCGCCCGATGTTGCCGGCCCCGAAGTGGACCGCCTTCATGCCTCGTTCACCTCCGACAGGAGCGTGTAGAGCTCCTCCGGGGTCTGCGCCGCGGCGAGCTTCGCGACGTCGTCCTCGTCCGAGAAAAGGATCGCGATGCGCGACAGGATCTCCAGGTGCTCGTCACCGTCACCGGCGATGCCGATCACGAAGGTCGCCTGCTCGCCGTCCCAGTCGACGCCGCCGTCGTAGCGCACGACCGAGAGGGCCGAGGCGAGGATGGCGTCCTTCGCGTCGTTGGTGCCGTGCGGGATCGCGAGCCCGTTGCCCATGTAGGTCGACACGGTCTGCTCGCGCTGCCGCATCGCGTCGACGTAGGCGGGGGTGACCGCTCCGGCGGCGACGAGGATGTCCGTCGCCTCCTGGAGGGCGTCGTCCCGCGTCGCACCCGACGGGTGGATCCGGATCTGCTCGAGGGTGAGCACGCTCATTCTTCGTCCTTTCGCTGTTCCCTGACCATCTCGACGACCTCTTCGTACTTCGGCGAGTTCATGAAGTTGTCGACGGAGACGTGGATGGAGTTCGGCGACTTCGTCTGCGCCCGCTCCGTGAGCTGCTGCTGCGTGATCACCAGGTCGGCGGTGCCGTCGAGGTTGGCGATCGCCGCGTTGGTCACGGTGACGCCCTCGATCCCGGCCTTCTTGATCTTGTTGCGGAGCACGCTGGCGCCCATGGCCGAGGAGCCCATGCCGGCGTCGCACGCGAACACGATCGTGGAGATCGGCCGGTCGGCGACCGCGGTCGCGGGCGCCTCGGTCGCGGCGGTGGCTGTCGCAGCGCCCGACGAGGTGCGCAGCGCGTCCATCGCGGCGGACGACTTGCCCTTGTTCGCCTCGGTCTGCGCGATCGCCGCGCCGAACGTGTCGCCCTCCGCCGCGAGGTCGCGCTTGCGCGAGGCCCGCAGGATCACGGCGGTGAGCAGGAACGTGACGGCGGCAGCGAGGATGACGGACAGGTAGACCACGAGCAGGTTCGCGACGCCGGGGCCGATCGCCGCGGCGGTCACCGCGATGATGCTGCCGGGCGCCGCCGGGAAGGCCAGGCCTCCGCCGAGGAGCATGTTCGTGGTGACACCGGTCGCTCCACCCGCGATCAGGGCGAGGATCGTCGCCGGCTTGCTCAGCGCGTACGGGAAGTAGATCTCGTGGATGCCGCCGAAGAACTGGATGATCGCGGCACCGGGCGCGGACGCCCGCGCGGCACCGACCCCGAAGAAGCTGAACGCCAGCAGCAGGCCGATGCCCGGACCGGGGTTCGCCTCGATGAGGAACAGGATCGACTTGCCGGTCTCGGTCGCCTGCTCGATGCCGAGCGGGGTGAACACGCCGTGGTTGATGGCGTTGTTGAGGAACAGCACCTTCGCGGGCTCGACGATGATCGACACCAGCGGCAGCAGGTTCAGTCCCACGAGCCAGTCGACGGCGGCGCCCAGCGCGGTGCTGATGCCGAGCATGACCGGTCCGAACGCGAAGAAGCCGACGATCGCGAGGATCATGCCGAGGATGCCCGCCGAGAAGTTGTTCACGAGCATCTCGAACCCGGGGCGGATCTTGCCGTCCCACAGGCGATCCATCTGCTTCGTGAGCCATGCGGCGATCGGTCCCATGATCATGGCGCCGAGGAACATCGGGATGTTCGTGCCGACGATCACGCCGACCGTGGCGATCGTGGCGACGACGCCACCGCGCTCGCCGTAGACCAGGCGGCCCGCGGTGTTGGCGATCAGCAGCGGCAGCAGGTACGTGACCATCGGGCCGACCAGCCCGACGTACGCCAGGATGTTGCCGCCGTCTCCCTCGGCCACCGCGGTCATGGCACCCTGCCAGCCGATCACGGCCGAGTCGCCGCCGCCGCCGATGATCTCGGCGACCCCGGCCCAGTGCCAGCCGAAGGGGCTGTCCGCGCCGAAGAAGCCGGCGGGGATGAAGAGCATCGTGATGAAGCCCCAGGCGATGAAGGCCGCGATGTTCGGCATGATCATGCCCGAGAGGAAGGTGCCGAAGCGCTGGACACCCAGGCGGAGGCCGCCGGGTCTCGTGGCGGCAGGTGACGTCGTCGTCATGATGTCGTCTCTTTCTGGTGAGGGGGGAGTGCCGCGGCGAGGGTCGCCACGGCGGTTCGGGCGGAGGAGGCGTCGTCGGCGTCCAGCGCGGCTTCCGCCAGGCTGAGCGCGTCGGATGCGGTGCGTTCGGAGAGGGCGCGGCGCACGTCGGCCAACGCGGACGGCGCCATCGAGAGACTGGTCGCCCCGAGACCCACGAGCACGACGGCGAGGAGGGGGTCGGCCGCGGCCTCCCCGCAGATGCCCACGGGCTTGCCGAGACGGGCACCGGCCGCGCCGACCTCGCGCACCAGGCGGAGCACCGCGGGGTGCCACGGGTCCTGGAACGACGCGACCGAGCCGAGCAGGCGGTCGGCCGCCATCGTGTACTGCGTCAGGTCGTTGGTGCCGATCGAGGCGAAGTCCGCGTGGGCGAGCACCCGGTCGGCCAGCAGGGCGCTGGACGGGACCTCGACCATGACCCCGGCGGTCTTCAGCCCGTACTCGCGTGCGAGCCCCGTGAAGTACACGGTCTCCTCGACCGTCGCGACCATGGGCGCCATGACCCACAGGTCGGCGTCGGTCTCGGCGTCGGCTTCCGCGAGCGCCGTGAGCTGCTCGCGCAGGATGTCCTCGCTCGCCCGCAGCGCCCGGAGGCCGCGGAGCCCCAGGGCCGGGTTCTCCTCGTGCGCGTCGTTGAGGAAGGCCAGGGGCTTGTCGGCGCCCGCGTCGAGCATGCGCACCACGACCTTCCGGCCGGGGAACGCCGCCAGGAGCTCGCGGTACGACTCGCGCTGCTGCGCCACCGTCGGGGCCTGGGACGCCGAGAGGAACAGGAACTCGGTGCGGAACAGCCCGACGCCCTCGGCCCCCCGAGCGACCGCATCGGCGGCGTCCGCAGGCTTCCCCAGGTTCGCCAGCAGCGCGATGGGCGTGCCGTCGGCGAGGGCGCCGGGAGTGGCTGGTGCATCGACGGCCGAGCGTCGGGCCGCGGCGCGCTCCGCGGCTCGGGCGAGGGCCTCGGTGCTGGGCTCGCGGGTCACGACCCCGGCAGCGGCGTCGACGATCACGGTCTCGCCCGTGGTGAGGGCGGTGCCCTCGGACGCCCCGACGATCGCGACGATGCCCTTCTCACGGGCGAGGATCGCGGTGTGCGACGTGGGGCCGCCGTCGGTGGTGATGAGCGCGAGCACCTGGTCGAGGTCGAGCAGCGCGGTGTCCGCCGGGGCGAGGTCGCGCGCGACCAGCACGAACGGGTGCCCGGGGTTCGGCACGCCGGGGGCGTCGACCCCGCGCAGGCGGGCGAGCACGCGCTGGGCGATGTCGTCGAGGTCGGCGGCGCGCTCCCCGAGGTAGCCGCCCACGGCCTCCAGCGTCGCGCGGAACCCGGCGAACGCGTCGTGCACGGCCCACTCCGCGGTGGCGCCGCCGTCGATGCGGGCATCCACCTCGTCCTGCAGCGTCGGGTCCTCGGCGATCATGGCCTGCGCCTCGAGCACCTCCTGCGCCGCTCCTCCGGCGGCCTCGCCGCGCGCGGTCAGCTCCCGCGCCACCGTGGCGACGGCCTCGCGGGCTCGCGCGCGCTCGGCATCGGCGCCCGCGGTGCTGGGCGAGTCGTCCGGCGCCGGCAGCGCCTCGGTCATCCGGACGACCGGTCCCTGGGCGACGCCGAGGCCGATTCCCACCCCGCGCAGCTCGCTCATCCGGCCGCGTCCTGATCGTGATCGGTGGTCAGCAGCTCGGTGAGCGTGTCCAGCACGTCCTCCGCGCCGTCGCCCTCGGCCGTGAGCGTGACGTAGTCGCCGTGCTCGACCGCGAGCGCGATGACGCCGAGGATGCTGGCGGCGTTGACCGGCTTGCCGGAGTCCTTCGCGATGGTCACAGCGAGACCGGAATCCTTGGCCGCCTGCGCGAAGATCTTCGCGGGGCGGGCGTGCAGGCCGTGCGAGGAGCCGATCCGGACGGTGCGAGTGGCGGTCATGGTGTTCCTTTCGGTGTCTCGCCGGCGTCGGCGAGGATCGAGCGGGCGAGCCGGAGGGTGCGGCTGCCGTCGCGGTCGGCGAAGACGTCGTCGGGCAGCAGAGCCACCGGGCCGTCGGCGGCGCGGCGGATGTCGGCGAGCCGGTCGCCGAGGTGCGGGCCGATGAGCACGAGGTCGTGGCGCCCTGCGGCGACGGAGCTCTCCGTTCCGGCCGCCGCATCCCAGTCCAGGCCGACGGATTCCGCCGCCCTGCGCAACCGCTGCGCGACGAACGTGCTCGACGCGCCAGCGCCGCACACCACGAGGATCCTCATCGATGCCGCCTTTCCTGAGAACAGTCTGAGAACGCGGAGCGGGGTCGCGCCAACACGTTCCTTTCCGCCCCTGCGGAACCTCGGTTTCCGCGCGCCCCGCCCGTCGGGCTGACATCATGGAGACACGTCGGACAGTGCGGTCAGCACGCCAGAGCAGGGGGAGTCATGTCGCGCCAGCGCCAGGATCAGCTCCTCGCGCTGCTGCTGCGGCAGGAGGGCTGGGCGACCGCCGGGAGCCTGGCCGACCTCCTCGGCGTGACCCCGCGGAGCATCCGGTCGTACGTCGCCGCCCTCAACGCCCGCACGCCCGGCGCGGCCGTGGTGGAGTCGGGACCCGCCGGCTATCGCGCGGGGTCGGGCGCCCGGGGCGCGCAACGGGTGCGCCAGGGCCGCGAGGCCACGCCCCGCGACCGGTTGCACGCGCTCGTGCGCATGCTGCTCGACGCGCCGGAGGGCGTCGACGTGTTCGACGCCGCCGACGAGCTGCACGTGAGCGAGGCCACCCTGGAGGCCGACCTCGTGCGCGTGCGCGGTCTGCTCGACGGCACCGACCTCACCCTCGACCGCTCGCGCGAGATCGTGCGGCTGCGTGGCGACGAGGCGGCCCAGCGGCGGCTGCTCAGCCGGCTCGCGCACGACGAGATGGACGACGCGTCCTTCCACCCGGAGGTGTTCCGCCGCGCGCTGTCCGGCACGGCGGTCGATCCGCGGGCGGTCGCGCCCTTCAAGTCGGCCCTGGTGGGGGAGCTCGGACAGCTCGGCTACTACGTCAACGAGCTCGCGATCGCCGACGTGCTGCTGCACATCGCGATCGCCGCGGAGCGGGTGGCCGCCGGGCGGTCACTCGACACGCCGCCGACCGGGGCCAGGCCCGAGATCCCTCGCGTCGGCGCCGTGATCGCGCGTCTCGCCGCCGAGCACTTCGGCGTGATGCTCGGCGAGGGCGACAGCGCCCACCTCGCGTCCCTCGTGCTCACACGCATCGTGGCGCCGGGCGGCGACGAGACCCGCGAGGTCGCGCGCAGCGGAGTGGCGCCGGAGGTCGACGCGGCCGTGCGGGCCGAGATCGCCAGGGCCGCGGACGACTTCCAGGTCGACCTGGTCGACGAGACGTTCGTGCTGCGGCTCGCGCTGCACGTGCAGAACCTGCGGCGACGGGCGGAGGAGAGCGCCCTCACGCGCAACCCGCTCACGCGGTCGCTCAAGACCACGTATCCGATGATCTTCGAGGTGGCGGTGTCGATCGCGAGCGGGCTGCACGACCGCCTCGGCACCCCCGTCCACGACGACGAGATCGCCTACATCGCGATGCACGTCGGCGGGCGTCTCGAGCGCAGCCGCAAGGCCGAGTCGATCCTCACGGCGACGATCGTGTGCCCCGGCTATTACGAGCTGCACGAGCTGCTGCGGTCGAGCGTCGACCGCTCCCTCGGCTCCGCGATCGAGGTCACGAGCGTCGTCACGAACGTCGACCCCGACTGGGCGTCGTTCGACACCGACCTGGTGCTCAGCACGATCGAGCCCGGCTCACCCGGTGAGCGGTTCGTGCGCATCCAGCCGTTCCTCACCGACGCCGACGTCGACCGCGTGCAGCAGGCCGCGGCCCGCGTCCGCCGCGGCCGGCGTCTCACGCGGCTGCGGGCCGAGCTGGCGCGCTACTTCCTGCCCGACGCCTACGTCTTCCCGCTGCCCGATGCGGGGGAGGAGGAGATCATCCGGCTCCTCGGCGCGCGGCTGGTGGCGGCCGGACTGATCGGCGACGACTACGTGGAGAACACGATCGTGCGCGAACGCCTGTCGTCCACGGCGTTCACCGACGCGCTCGCCGTGCCGCACGCGCTGCAGATGACGGCCACCCGCACCGCGATCGCGATCGGGGTCGCCGAGGGGTCCGCGGCCTGGGGCGATGCCCGCGTGCAGGTCGTCGCGCTCGCCGCGTTCAGCGAGGGCGACCGCGCGGCCTTCCAGACCGTGTTCGAGCAGCTCGTCGAGGTGTTCAGCGAGCGCGACAGCGTGCAGCGCATCGTGCGGCGCGGCACCACGTTCGAGGCGTTCCTCGACGAGCTGGTGGCGGTGATCGACGGCTGAGCTCAGCCCCGCGGTGCGAGCACGTCGGCGAGCCGGTCCAGCAGCGTCTCCGCGGCGGGGGATGCCGCCGTCTCCAGCACGACGGCATCCCCCGGCACGATCGCGAGGTCCATGACCGCCAGCACGCTGCTCAGGTCGACGGTCGTCCCGTCGGCGGTGCGCAGCGTCACCGGGCGGTCGTGCGCCTGCACGAGCCGGACGATCTCGGCGACCGGGCGCGCGTGCACGCCGTTGTGCGCGCTCACGACGACGGTCCGCTCGGGCATGGTCAGGAGCGCTCGTCCAGCAGGGCGCGCACTCCGGCCTCGAGCTCGGCGACGGCCGCAGCCGCTCCCTCCGCCGAGTCGCCCCGCGCATCGATGTACACCTTGAGCTTCGGCTCCGTGCCGCTCGGGCGGACGATGACGCGCGAGCCGTCACTCAGCCGGTACCGGAGCACGTCGCCCGACGGCTGACCGTCCGCGGCGTTCAGCAGGTCCTCCGCCGAGGCGATGGAGCGCCCGCCGATCTGCGTGGGCGGCAGGGTCCGCAGCGCCAGCATGACGGTGCCGATGAGGGCCAGATCGGCCACGCGCACCGACACCTGGGCGCTCGCGAAGTGCCCGTAGGTGTCGCCGAGCTCGCGGAGCAGGTCCGCGATGGTCGCGCCGCGCCCGCGCGCCTCCGCGGCGAGCCCGAGCAGCGCCACGGCGGCGGAGATGCCGTCCTTGTCCCGCACGGTCTCGGGGTTCACGAGGTAGCCGAGCGCCTCCTCAAAACCGAACACGATGCCCGGGGCCCGCGAGATCCACTTGAAGCCGGTGAGCGTCTCGTGGAAGTCGAGGCCGTGGTGCGCGGCGACCGCGCCGAGACCGGGGGAGGAGACCAGCGAGCAGGCCAGCGAGGCTCCAGGCGTGCCGGCGGCCGCACGGGCGGCGCGGGCGCCGAGCAGCAGGCCCACCTCGTTGCCGGTGAGCCGGCGCCAGCCCTCCGGCGCGGTGTCGTCGGGAATCGCCACGGCGAGCCGGTCGGCGTCCGGGTCGTTCGCGAGGATGAGGTCGGCGCGCGTCCGCCGGGCCTTCGCGAACGCGAGGTCCATGGCACCCGGCTCTTCCGGGTTGGGGAACGACACCGTGCGGAAGGTGGCGTCGGGGCGCAGCTGCTCGTCGACCACGAGCGGCTGCGGGTAGCCCGCGGCCTTCACGATGCGCGACACCGTCTCCCAGCCCACGCCGTGCATGGCCGTGTACACCCACCGCAGCCCGACCGCGTCGTCCGGAGCCGGGGCCACGGCGGCGGTCGCGGCGATATAGGCCTCGACCACGTCTTCGCCCGCCGTCTCGTACTCCGTGGAGCGCGGCAGCGACCGCACGTCTCCGGCGTCTGCGACCCGCTGAATGTGCGCGGCGATCTCGGCGTCCGCGGGGGCCACGATCTGCGAGCCCTGGTCGGCGCCGCCGAGGTACACCTTGTAGCCGTTGTCGTTCGGCGGGTTGTGGCTCGCCGTCACCATCACCCCGGCGGCGGCGTCGAGGTGGCGTACGGCGAAGGCCAGCACCGGGGTCGGCAGCAGGCGCGGCAGCAGGATCGCGCGCAGTCCCGCCCCGGCGAAGAGCTCGGCCGAGTCCTGCGCGAACACCCGGGAGTCGCGTCGGCCGTCGTAGCCGATCACGACGGTGGGCGTGCCGCCCCCCGCGCGCTCGCGGAGGTAAGCGGCGAACCCGGCCGCGGCCTGGGCGACGAGCACCCTGTTCATCCGGTTGCTCCCGGCGCCGAGCTCACCGCGCAGTCCGGCCGTGCCGAACGCGAGCCGACGGCCGAAGCGGTCGTCCAGGTCGGCGACGGCCGCGGCGTCTCCCGCGGCGGCCCTGGTCACGACGCCGGCGAGTTCGTCCCTGGTCTGCGGGTCGGGGTCCTGCCGCAGCCAGGCGCGGGCCTGCGCGAGCCGCTCCTCGCTCACAGGGCCTCGACCACCCTCGCCAGCAGTGCGGAGATCACCGGCTCCGCCTCCCGCCCGGCCTCGATCACCTCGGCATGGCTGAGCGGTGTCTGCTGGATGCCGGCGGCGAGGTTCGTGATGAGCGAGAACCCGAGGATCTCCATGCCCGCCTCGCGCGCCGCGATGGCCTCCAGCGCGGTGGACATGCCGACGATGTGCCCGCCGATCGCCTTCGCCATCTGCACCTCGGCCGGGGTCTCGTAGTGCGGACCGCGGAACTGCGTGTAGACGCCCTCGTCCAGGCCGGGGTCGATGCTCCGAGCGACGTCGCGCAGACGCTTCGCGTACAGGTCGGTGAGGTCGATGAACGTCGCCCCCTCGAGCGGCGAGTCGGCGGTCAGGTTGATGTGGTCGCTGATCAGCACCGGCTGGCCGGGCTTCCAGGTCTCGCGGATGCCGCCGGCACCGTTGGTGAGCACCATGATCTTCGCCCCCGTCGCAGCGGCCGTTCGCACGCTGTGCACCACGCGACGCACGCCGTGGTTCTCGTAGTAGTGGGTGCGCGCGCCGATCACCAGCACGTTCTTCCCGCCGGGGGTGCGGATGCTGCGCAGCGTCCCGACGTGTCCCTCGAGGGCGGGCTTGGAGAATCCGGTGACCTCGGTCGCGGGGATCGTGGCGACCGTCTCGCCGATGAGGTCGGCGGCCTTGCCCCAGCCGCTGCCGAGCGTGAGGGCGATGTCGT
Source organism: Microbacterium sp. NPDC060132 (assembly GCF_042729675.1). Lineage (NCBI taxonomy): Bacteria > Bacillati > Actinomycetota > Actinomycetes > Micrococcales > Microbacteriaceae > Microbacterium > Microbacterium sp. NPDC060132. The sequence continues at coordinate 154,228 of NZ_JBHWXU010000002.1, forward strand.
GCTTCTCGACGCCGGTGAGGCGCGCGATGTCGGAGGCGGCCGCGGCGGCCACCTCGAACGGGTTCGCGGAGGGGTCGTCGAGGGGGTTGCTGTGCGTTTCAGGCATGGATCCACTCTAGGAAGGTGCAGGCTCGGGGGCCAGGATTGGGGAAGAATGGAAAGCATGTCTTCCACCACTTTCGAGCGCACTCAGCGCGTCGCCGTGCTCGGCGGCGGACCCGGCGGTTACGAGGCGGCCCTCGCGGCCGCCCAGCTCGGAGCCGAGGTCACCCTGGTCGAGCGCGTGGGGGTGGGCGGCTCGGCCGTGCTCACCGATGTGGTGCCGTCGAAGAGTCTCATCGCGACCGCCGACGCCGCGGTCGCGATCTCCGAGGCGAGCGACCTCGGCGTGAACTTCTACGCGAAGGGCGAGAACGGCAAGCCGCTCAAGCCCGAGATCGCGATCAACCTCGCCGCGGTCAACAAGCGGCTGGTCGCGCTGGCCGGGCAGCAGTCCGAGGACATGCGCACGACCCTTCTCGACGCGGGCGTGCGCATCCTCTCCGGCCACGGTCGTCTGGAGGGTCCGAACGCGATCGTCGTCTCGACGGGGGAGCGCGGCACCGACTTCGACCGCGTCGAGGCGGACACCATCGTGGTCGCTGTCGGCGCGTCGCCGCGCGAGCTCGACTCCGCCAAGCCCGACGGCAGGCGCATCCTCACGTGGACGCAGCTGTACGACATGAAGGCGCTTCCCGAGCACCTCATCGTGGTCGGCTCCGGAGTCACCGGCGCCGAGTTCGCCTCCGCCTACATGAACCTCGGCGCGAAGGTCACCCTCGTCTCCAGCCGCGAGCAGGTGCTCCCCGGCGAGGATCAGGACGCCGCCCGGGTGCTCGAGAAGGTGTTCAAGCGCGGCGGCATGCAGGTGCTGTCGAAGTCCCGCGCCGAGAAGGTGGAGGTCACGGGCGACGGCGTGACGGTGACGCTGTCCGACGGCCGCACGGTCGAGGGCAGCCATTGCCTCATGGCGGTCGGCTCGATCCCGAACACCGCGGGCATCGGTCTGGAGGAAGCGGGCGTCGAGCTCGACGACTCCGGCCACGTGCGCGTGAACCGGGTGGCCCGCACGTCGGTGCCGAACGTGTACGCGGTGGGCGACTGCACGAACTTCTTCCCCCTGGCCTCGGTGGCCTCGATGCAGGGCCGCACGGCGGTGTTCCATGCCCTCGGCGACATCGTGATCCCGCTCGAGCTCATCAAGATCACGTCGAACATCTTCACCGCCCCGGAGATCGCCACGGTCGGCTACGGGGTGAAGGACGTGGAGGACGGCCTGGCCGACGGCATGGTCTACAAGCTGCCCCTCGCCGCCAACCCGCGCGCGAAGATGATGGGCATCAAGGACGGGTTCGTCAAGCTCATCGCCCGCAAGGGCTCCGGCACCGTGATCGGCGGCGTGATCGTCGCGCCGAAGGCGTCCGAGCTGATCTACCCGATCGCGATCGCCGTCGAACGGCGCCTCACGGTCGACCAGGTCTCGCGCGTGTTCGCGGCCTACCCGTCGCTGTCCAGCAGCATCACCGATGCGAGCCGGGCCATGCACCTGGTGAACATCTCCTGAGTCCCGCTCCTCCGGACACACAGGAAAGGGCACCCCGCTGCGGCGGGGTGCCCTTTCCTGTGTGTTCCGGGTGTCAGCTGATGGTGAGGAGCTGGTGCCCGGCGGACACCGTGGCCCCGGCGTCGGCGTTGATGTTGCCCACGACGCCGTCCTTGTGCGCCTGCAGCGGCTGCTCCATCTTCATGGCCTCGAGCACGACGACCAGGTCGCCCTTGACGACCTGCTGGCCGTCTTCGACCGCGACCTTCACGACCGTGGCCTGCATGGGCGACTTGACGGCGTCGCCGGAGGCGCCGGCGTTCGCGGTGGTGGTGTGGCTGCGGCGCGACGGCGGCACGACAGCGGGCCGTCCGGACGAGCCGGCGGAGACCGCGACGCGGTCGGGGAGGCTCACCTCGAGGCGCTTGCCCCCGACCTCGACGACCACCGTGTGCCGTGCACCTGCGGCGGCGGGGGACTCCAGTTCGCCGTCCCACGCGGGGATGTCGTTGTCGAACTCGGTCTCGATCCAGCGCGTGTAGACGCCGAAGTCGCCGTCCTCCGCCGTGAAGGCGGCGTCGCGCACCACCTTGCGGTGGAACGGGATGACGGTGGGGAGACCCGCGACCTCGAACTCGTCCAGGGCGCGGCGCGAGCGCTCGAGCGCCTCGGCACGGTCCTTGCCGGTGACGATGATCTTCGCGAGCAGGGAGTCGAAGGCGCCAGAGACGGAGTCGCCAGCGGTCACGCCGGAGTCGAGGCGGATCCCGGGGCCGCCGAACGTCTTGAACACGTGGATCGGGCCCGGCTGGGGGAGGAAGCCGCGACCCGGGTCCTCGCCGTTGATGCGGAACTCGATCGAGTGGCCCTGCGGCTGGGGGTCGTCGTAGTCGATGGTGCCGCCCGCGGCGATGCGGAACTGCTCGCGCACGAGGTCGATGCCCGTGACCTCCTCCGACACCGGGTGCTCGACCTGGAGGCGCGTGTTGACCTCGAGGAACGAGACCGTGCCGTCGGCGCCGATCAGGAACTCGCACGTCCCCGCGCCCACGTAGCCGACCTCCTTGAGGATGGCCTTCGACGCGGTGTAGAGCTGCTCGTTCTGCTCCGGGGTGAGGAACGGGGCCGGAGCCTCCTCGACGAGCTTCTGGTGACGGCGCTGCAGCGAGCAGTCGCGCGTGGAGATGACGACGACGTTGCCCGCGGCGTCGGCCAGGCACTGGGTCTCGACGTGGCGCGGCTTGTCGAGGTACTTCTCGACGAAGCACTCGCCGCGACCGAAGGCCGCGACCGCCTCGCGCGTGGCCGACTCGAACAGTTCGGCGACCTCGTCGAGCTCACGGGCGACCTTGAGCCCGCGTCCGCCACCGCCGTACGCGGCCTTGATGGCGATGGGCAGGCCGTACTCCTTCGCGAACGCCACGACCTCGTCGGCGCCGGCGACGGGGCCGGGGGTGCCGGGGGCGAGCGGGGCGCCGACCTTCTCGGCGACGTGACGCGCGGTGACCTTATCGCCGAGGGCCTCGATGGCCTCGGGCGACGGGCCGATCCAGGTGATGCCCGCGTCGATCACGGCGCGCGCGAACTCGGCGTTCTCGGCGAGGAAGCCGTAGCCGGGGTGCACGGCGTCGGCACCGGCGCGGCGGGCGACGGAGAGGATCTTGTCGATCTGGAGGTAGGTCTCGGCGCTGGTCGAGCCGCTCAGCGCGTAGGCCTCGTCGGCGAGACGCACGTGCAGCGCGTCACGGTCCTGGTCGGCGTAGACGGCGACCGAGGCGATCCCGGAGTCGCGTGCGGCACGGATGATGCGGACGGCGATCTCGCCGCGGTTGGCGATGAGCACCTTGGCGATTGCAGGCATGCTTGCCAGCCTAGCGAGTAGCCCCCCGATCCCTTTGACGACTCTCGACAAGAAACGATCGAAAACGTGGAGGGGAGTCTACGACCACAGGTCGGTCCAGCGGACCCCGAGCTCACCCGCCAGGCGGCGCACGGTCGACAGGGACATGCCGACCACGGTGGACGGGTCGCCCTCCACACGGGTGATGAAGGCACCGCCCAGGCTGTCGACCGTGAAGGCACCGGCCACGAGCAGGGGCTCACCCGACGCGACATAGGCGGCGATCTCCGCGTCGTCCAGGTCGTCGGCGAAGGTCACCGCGGCCTCCGCGACGGCGGTCGCCTCCACCGGGGTCGCGCCGGGAGAGACCCGGAAGACGGAGTGCCCGGAGTGCAGCACCCCGGTGGCGCCGCGCATCTCCTGCCAGCGGCGCGTCGCCTCCTCGGGGGTATACGGCTTCCCGTACACGCGTCCGGCGAGCTCGAACATCGAGTCGCCGCCGATCACCAGGCCGTCGAAGTCGCCGTCGGCGCTCAGCCGCTCGGCGACGGCCGCCGCCTTGGCCCTGGCGAGCAGCAGCACCAGGTCGGCGGGTGCGAGCGGGCCCACGCGCTCCTCGGCCGCGGCGGCGAGGGCGTCCTCGTCGACATCCGGCGCGAGGGTGAGTGGCTCGATGCCGGCCTGGCGCAGCAGCATGAGCCGGGCGGGAGACGTGGAGGCGAGGCAGACGCGCATGTGCACCACCGTATCCTCGAAGGATGACTTCCTCCGCAGCCGACGTGCTCGAACTCGACATCACCGGCATCGCTCACGGAGGGACCTTCGTCGCCCGTCACGAGGGTCGTGTGGTGTTCGTCTCCGACGCGCTCCCCGGAGAGCGCGTGCGGGCGCGGCTGCTCACCCCCGCGGGTGCTGCGGACGCGGACACGCGCAGCTTCTGGCGCGCCGATACGGTCGAGGTGGTCGAGGCCTCCCCGCACCGGCGCCCGCACCTGTGGCCGGAGGCCGACGTGTCGCGCGACCCCGCCGACCGTCCGGGCGGCGCCGACCTGGGCCACATCGAGCTCGGGCAGCAGCGTGTCCTGAAGCGCCAGGTGCTGAGCGAGGCGTTCGACCGCTTCGCCGGCGCCGGGCTGGAGGCGCCGGAGATCGAGGCCGTGGAGTCCGGAGACGGCGCGCGCTGGCGCACCAGGGTGACCCTGCACGTGGACGACCGCGGTGTCGTCGGCCCGTTCGCGGCGCGCAGCCACCGCGTGGTGCCGGTCGGCTCGTACCCGCTTGCGCGGCCGGCGGTCGAGGCCGCCGCTCTCGCGCTCGACGGCGGTGAGCCGGGCCGCATCGAGCTCGTCGAGCCGGCCGACGGCGAGGTCCGGGTGCTGCGTCACCCCGAGTCCGAGCGGCGGGCTCCGCGCCGAGGCCGCCGACCCGCGCCCGAGGTCGTGCACGAGCGCGTGGGCGACCGTGTGTTCCAGGTCGACGCCGGCGGCTTCTGGCAGGTGCACCCGCGCGCGGCCTCGGTGCTCGACGCCGCCGTCTACGGGCTGCTCGACGGGCGCGTGGACCCGGGTGCGACGCACTACGACCTGTACGGCGGGGTAGGACTGTTCGCCCGCACGCTGGCGGATCTGGGCGGCACCGACATCGTCACCGTCGAGTCGAGCAGGCGGGCGACCGAGCACGCCAAGGTCAATCTCGCTCCGGTCGAGGTGTCGGCGGTGACCGCCAGGGTCGACCGTTTCCTCTCCGGCGCGTCGAGCCGCGGTCGTACGGGCGCCGTGGTGCTCGACCCGCCGCGCGCCGGTGCGGGTCGCGCGGTCGTCGAGGGTGTGCACGCGCTCGCCCCGGAGGCGGTCGTGTACGTGGCGTGCGACCCGGTGGCGCTCGCCCGCGACCTCGGCACGTTCCGCGAGCTCGGGTGGCGGGTGGGGACGCTGCGCGGCTTCGACCTGTTCCCGCACTCGCATCACTTCGAGGTCGTCGCGCTCCTCACCCGCTGACGGCGCGGCGACCCGCGAGCGGGACTCAGTAGGCTGTGGGCATGAGCACCGTCGCCCTCATCGACGACCACGAGTCCGTCCGCCTCGGTCTCGAGGCCGCGTTCGCCCGCGACGGGCAGACCGTGGTGTTCTCCGGCAGCACGGTGGGGTCGTATCTGACGTGGCGGTCCAGCGCGGTCGTGCCGCCCGCCGACGTGGTGGTGCTCGACCTCACCCTCGGTGACGGGACGACCGTGACCGAGAACGTCACCTCGCTGGTGGCAGACGGGGCGAGCGTGGTCATCCACAGCGTCGCCGACCGGCCGGCCGCGGTGCGGGAGGCGCTCGCGGCGGGTGCCGCCGGCGTGGTCAGCAAGTCCTCGGCCCTCGACGACGTGCTCGACGCGATCCGCACGGTCGCCCAGGGCGAGGCGTTGAACAATGTCGAGTGGGCGAGTGCGGTGGACGGCGACCGGGCCTTCGCGGATGCCCAGCTCTCCACGCGAGAGCGCGAGGTCCTGCGGCTGTATGCCACGGGGCTGCCGCTGAAGGCGGTCGCCGAGCGGCTCGGCGTCGCCTACTCCACCGCGAAGGAGAACATCACCCGCATCCGGGTCAAGTACGTCGAGGTCGGGCGGCCCGCCCCCACCAAGGTCGACCTGTTGCGACGGGCGATGGAGGACGGCATCGTGGCCGCCGACGGGGCGCCGAGTGCCCACTGAGCCGCTCAGCGTCCGCGACGCCTGGAGCAAGATCCCGTCTCCCGGCAGCGTGGAGAGCGGTTTCGAGCGCTTCACGTCGAAGCGGATGGAGCGGATCCTCGCGATCGTGGTGGCGCTGGGCTCGGCGGTGCTCGGCGTGCAGGCGCTCATCGCCGCGATCGCGACCCTGTCCAGGGCCGATGTGCCGCACATGCTCCTGCTCGTGGTCGTCTTCGTCCCGCTCATCGTCATGCTCGTGGCGTGCCTGGTCGGCCGCGCGGTTCGCGTCGCGGCGGGGATCTTCGCGGTGGTCTACGTGGTCGCGCTCGCCGCGTGGCCCGTCGTCGTCGATCCCGCCGACAAGGTCGCCGGCGCGCAGCCCTGGATCTTCTTCCTGGTGAACGTCGGGGTGGTCGCCGCGATGCTGGCCTTCCCGCTGCGGCTGCAGTTCGCGTGGGCGGTGGGCGTGCCGTTCGTGTACGGCTACGTCCGGCTGGTGCAGGGCGGGTTCTCGCGCGAGTTCTGGGTCACGACCGCGTTCGACGTGTCGTTCACGCTGATCCTGGGCGTGGTCATCGTGTCGCTCGGCTGGATGTTCCGGTCGGTGGCGGGGGGCGTCGACGAGGCGAGGGGCACCGCGGTGGCGTCCTACGCCACCGCGGCCGCCGCGGCCGCCGCGGAGGAGGAGCGGGTGGCGATGTCGGCGCTCATGCACGACAGCGTGCTCGCCGCGCTGATCGCCGCGGAGCGTGCGGACGGGGAGAGGGCACAGGAGCTCGCGGTCGCGATGGCCAGGGAGGCGCTGACGCGGCTGGCCAACACGGAGGCCGCGGTGGCGGAGGAGGGCAGCGACGAACCGGTCGGCACCGCACAGATCGTCGTCGAGCTGCGCCGGGCGCTGTCGGAGCTCGGCGCGGACGCCATCGTCGAGGAGCGCGGAGGCATCGGCCTCATCCCCGGACGTGCCGCCAGAGCACTGGTGCTCGCGGCGCGGCAGGCGATCGGCAACGCGGTGACGCACGCGCACGGACGTGGACTGCACATCGTCGCGGAAGGCCACGGCGACGAGGGGATCGCGGTCACGATCTCCGACCACGGCCCCGGCTTCGACGTCGACGCGATCGGCCCCGACCGGCTGGGTATCCGCGCATCGATCCTCGCGCGCATGGCCGGTGTCGCCGGCACCGCGCAGATCGTGTCGGATGAGGACGGCACGACGGTCACGCTCGGATGGGAGCGCTCGTGAACCGGACGGTGCGCAGTGTCGCGACGTCGCTGGCCGTGGGCTTCGCGCTGTACTTCGTCGCGCGCGGTGTCTGGTGGATCGAGCAGCCGACGGCCCCGCTGCTCATGGTGCTCGGTATCGGACTGTTCCTCGCGGTGGTCACCGTCGCGATCCTCGGCCACCCCGCGACCGTGCGGATGCCGCTGTGGACGTCGCTGCTCGCGCTGGCGGCGACCGCGGTGATCCCGGTCCTGGTCACCGTGTCCCTCGACCCCGCCGACCGTACGGCACCGTTCGCCACGTGGTACATCGGCGGCCTCGGGTTGCTGGCCGTCGTGTGCGTCGTCCGGCGGCGACCCGTCATCGGGTGGTCGGCCCTGACGATCCTGGTCGCCACGGCGTCCGCGGCGCTCGGCGTCGGCGTCGCTCTGAACCTGGGCGTGGTCGGCTCGATCATGTGGGTGGTGGTCGCGCAGCTCCTGGTGATGTTCTGGGACAGGGCGGTCAGGGACACGGAGCGGCTCTCCGAGATCCAGCAGGCGGTGTCGGCCTGGCACGCCACGCAGCGCGTGCGGCAGCGGGAGCGGCGGCTGCGCACGCAGTTCGCCCTCGCCGTCGCCGGGCCCGTGCTGAGTCGGGTCGTCGCCACGCGCGGTGCGCTGGACGAGGACGAGCGGCTGGAGGCGCGACTGGCGGAGGGGCGGCTGCGCGACGAGCTGCGCGGGGCGGACCTGCTGAACGACGACGTCCGCGATGCGATCGAGGCCGCCCGTCGACGCGGTGCATCGGTGACGGTGTTCGACGAGGGCGGGCTGGACGGCATCGGTGAGGATCGACGGATCGAGATCCGGGACGAGCTGGCGCAGGTGCTGCGCTCGGCGGGGACCGGCCGCATCATCATCCGCTCCGCCAAAGACCCCCTGGTGGCGGTCACCGTGGTGGGTCGTGCCGGACGGCGCGCGGCGGACGACGACTCGGTCGACCTGTGGCACGAGATCGTGCGCGAGGCGGGCAGCGAGCCCGCACGGCGGTCGTGAGGAGAGTGGGCGAGGGGCGGCGATATCGCCTGCCCCTCGCCGTGCGGACAGTTACCCGAAAACCGTCCGCTGGTGGCCGATCAGCGTCTGTCTACCCTGGGACAGAGAGACCAGCCGAACGCGAAGCGTCCCCTTCAGTCTGCGGGGTCGTCAACACCTTGTCTGTAGGTATTTTGGGGGACACGCGCAGCGACGCGTGAGGAGGATCATCGAACGATGGGTACACGGCGGGGAACCAACCTTCCGCGGATGGGCGACTTCAACCAGTCGGTCATCCTCGAGGCGGTCCGGCATGCGGTCGATGGGCTGAGCCGTATCGAGCTGGCGCAGGTCACCGGGCTCTCGGCCCAGACCGTGACGAACATCACGCGCCGGCTGCTCGACGAGGGGCTCATCCGGGAAGCCGGTCGGACCATCAGCGGACCGGGTAAGCCGCGGGTCATGCTGCGGCTGGTGGAGGAGAGCAGGTTCGCGGTCGGCGTGCACCTCGATCCGGCGGTGACGACCTTCGTGCTGCTCGACCTCGCCGGGGAGGTCGTGCGGCGGTCGAGCATGGCGACGCCCGCTGAGGCCCCGTCGTTGATCCTGGCCGATCTCGCGGCGCAGATCGAGGAGCTCGTCGAGGGCTCGGGAGTGCCGCGCGAGCGGATCGCGGGGGTCGGCGTGGCTGCTCCGGGACCGCTCGACGCGACCCGGGGCACGGTCATCGATCCTCCCAAGCTGCCCGGCTGGCACCGGGTGGCACTGCAGGACGATCTGGCGGCCGCGATCGGCTTGCCGGTCGTGCTGGAGAAGGACACCACGGCAGCGGCTGTCGGCGAGCTGTGGACGCGGCGTGGGCCGTCCGACGACTCGTTCGTGTTCCTCTATCTCGGTACCGGCCTCGGCGCCGCCGTGGTGCGAGACGGCGAGGCGGTGCGTGGCAGCACCCGCAACCTCGGGGAGATCGGGCACATCGTGGTCGATCCGGAGGGGCCGAGGTGTGCGTGCGGCTCGCGGGGCTGCGTCGACGTGGTGTGCACCCCCGAGGCGATCGTGGAACGGGCGGAGCAGCTCGGGGTTCTCGCCGGAGGTCGGCGCCCCGGGGACAGGGCCGCACTCGACGCGAGCCTCACCGAACTGTGTGTCAGGGCCGCGGCCGGGGAGGCGTCGGCGGGGGCTGTCGTGCAGCGTGCCGCCGAACACCTGGCGACGCTGACGCTCGTGCTCACGGACCTGCTCGACGTGGACCGGGTGGTGTTCGGCGGTCCGTTCTGGAGACGCCTCGCCGACCTGTCGCTGCCGGAGGTCGCCGCGCGGCTCGCGCGGTCCAGCGCGACGCGAGCCGTCCGAGCGCTCCCGGTGCAGAGCACGGTGGTGGGCGACGACGTCGGTGCGGTCGGCGCGGCGTGCGTCGTTCTCGATTCCATGCTCACGCCGCGCACGTCCGACCTGCTGCTGGGCCGGTGAACGTGCCTCCGGCCGAGCCCGTCAGCCTCGGCCGGAGAAGCGGCCCCAGGGGATGTCGCGGCGCAGGGGACGCCGGAGCGGGCGCTGCGTGCGTTCCCACGCGGAGACGCGCGGCTCGTCGACCGTCGCCTCCGCCTGTTCGGTGGCGTAGGCGTCTCCGATCACGGCGATGAGGGCGGCGAGCTCCTCCTCCGTCGCCGTGCCCCGGGTGATCTCGAGCATCGGAGGGGCCGCTGCCGTGCCCTCCGCCGCAGCGTCCTGCGCCGTCACAGCGGGATGTTCCCGTGCTTCTTGGGCGGCAGCTCGGCCCTCTTGCCGCGCAGAGCGCGCAGGGCCTTCGCCACGGACACCCGGGTGTTGGCCGGCTCGATGATGCCGTCGAGCTCCCCCCGCTCTGCGGCGAGGAAGGGGGATGCGACGTTGTACGTGTACTCGTTCGCGAGTCGCGTCCGGACCGCCGCGACGTCCTCCCCGGCCTCCTCGGCCTTCTTGATCTCCCCGCGGTACAGGATGTTGACGGCGCCCTGGCCGCCCATGACGGCGATCTCGGCGGTCGGCCAGGCCAGGTTCACGTCGGCACCGAGCTGCTTAGATCCCATGACGATGTAGGCGCCGCCGTACGCCTTGCGCAGGATGACCGTGACGAGCGGGACCGTCGCCTCCGCGTACGCGTACAGCAGCTTGGCGCCGCGGCGGATCACGCCGGTCCACTCCTGATCGGTGCCGGGAAGGTAGCCGGGCACGTCCACGAGCGTCACGATCGGGATGGAGAACGCGTCGCAGAACCGCACGAAGCGACTGGCCTTCTCGCCCGCCTCGATGTTGAGGGTCCCCGCCATCTGCGAGGGCTGGTTAGCGATGATGCCGACGGAACGTCCCTCGATGCGGCCGAAGCCGATCACGATGTTCGGCGCGAAGAGCGGCTGCACCTCGAGGAAGTCGCCGTCGTCGACGACGTGCTCGATGACGGTGTGGATGTCGTACGGCTGGTTGGGGGAGTCGGGGACGATCGTGTTGAGCGTGCGGTCGGCGTCGGTGGTCTCGAACTCGAACGCGCTCTCGTACGAGGGGAGCTCCGCCATGTTGTTGTCGGGCAGGAAGCCGAGGAGCGTGCGCGCGTAGTCGATCGCATCGTCCTCGTCCTCCGCGAGGTAGTGCGCCACGCCCGAACGCGTGTTGTGCGTGTAGGCGCCGCCCAGTTCCTCCATGCCGACGTCCTCGCCGGTCACGGTCTTGATCACGTCGGGACCGGTCACGAACATCTGGCTGGTCTTGTCGACCATGATGACGAAGTCGGTGAGCGCGGGGGAGTACACGGCGCCGCCCGCGGCCGGGCCCATGATGATGGAGATCTGGGGGATCACGCCGGACGCGCGGGTGTTCAGACGGAAGATCTCGCCGTACTTCCCGAGCGCGACCACGCCCTCCTGGATGCGCGCGCCACCCGAGTCGAGGATGCCGATGCACGGCATGCCTCCGGCGAGGGCGAACTCCATGATCTTGACGATCTTCTCGCCCGCGACCTCGCCCAGCGAGCCGCCGAACGTCGAGAAGTCCTGGGAGTAGACCGCGACGGTGCGCCCGTGGATGGTGCCGACGCCCGTGACCACGGAGTCGCCGTAGGGGCGCGAGCGGTCCATGCCGAAGGCGGTCGTGCGGTGGCGCACGTACTCGTCGAACTCGACGAAGCTCCCGGGGTCGACGAGGAGCTCGATGCGCTCGCGGGCGGTCATCTTGCCCTTCGCGTGCTGCTTCTCCTTCGCCTTCGCCTCGGCGTCGACGACGGCCTCGGTGTAGCGGGCGCGGAGATCCGCGATCTTGCCGGCGGTGGTAAAGAGGTCGGGCTTGTCCGTCACGGATTCCACCCTAGCGTCGCCGTCGTCGCGTCCGTTGGATGCTCGGCACAACGGGTCGGGCGATCCTTTGGTGAGGTGCGCGCCCTGCCGTCACCGCTCGGCGGTGTCCGCACCCGGACGCTCGGGCAGGTTGTGGTCGCCCGCGACCTCGCCCTCGCCCTCGTCGAGCTCCGCGACCGCGTCCCCGCGACGTCGCCCCGCGACCTCGCCCACGCGGTGGCCCACCCAGCCCGCTCCACGAGCGACCGTTCCGGCTGCGCCCGCGACCGCGTTGCCGGCGTAGCGGGCTCCGCGGAGCATGCGCAGCTCCAGCTTCTCCGCACCCGGCACCGGCTCCAGCTCCGAGGGCAGATCGACGGGGGCTGCCCCGAACGCCCGGTGTGAGGTCGTCAGCACGCGGCGGCCCAGGAGGTGGTTGCCTGCCCCGCCGATCGCCGCGCCGATACCGAACGGCATGGCTTTGCCGACGAAGGATGCGCCGCCCTTCGCCGCGAACTGCTTCACGAACATGCTCTTCAACTGGTCGACCAGCGGGCCGACGGCAGCACGAGGCAGCGACTTGGTCACGAGTTCGCCCCAGTACGCCGAGCGGCTGACCCCGCGCCCCGCGATCTGTCCCGCCAGCTGACCGACCAGGTCGACGCCCTCCTTGCCGAGCATCAACGTCATCACCAGCGCCCGCGCGCGGTCGGGATTCCCGACAGCGATCCCATGGACCTCGGCCACCGACTGCGCGAAGAGCGCCGTCGACTCCACGAAACCGACCGTCTCCACGCCGGACAGCGCGAGTGTGACGCCGGTGCCGATCCCGGGGACCACCGCGGTCGCACCGACGGCGGCGCCGCCGGCCGTGACCGCCGCGAGGTACCGCCGCTCCAGGATGCGGATGATCTCCGCGGGCGTGGCGTGCGGGTGGCGAAGGCGGATGCTCCGGATGTGCGCCAGGACGAGCGGTCGCTGGATAGAGAGAACGCGGTCGAGGCCGCGCACCATCATCGGGTGTTCGGGTGAGCCGGTCGGCGGGATGCCTTTGTCCCACGGGGCGTCATCCGGCAGGGAGTGGATCTTGTGCACCTTGGGGGCCATGGCGCCGATCCTACGGAATTCCACCGCGAAAACACCGAGAGCCCCGGTCCGCGGGGGACAGGGGCTCTCGGTGTCGTGGAATCAGACGAAGAGGTTCGCGCGCTCCAGGTCTTCTGCGAAGTCGACCTCGACCGCGTAGAGGTCCGAGACGTCCATCGGCTCGAGCAGCAGGCCGTCTTCGGCGATCGCGAGCTCGAGGCCGCGCTCGAAGTAGTCCTGGTCCTCGACGCGCTGCAGCTGACGCATGAACGCCTTCTTCTCGCGGGACGAGATGTAGTTGATGCCGACTGCCTCGCCGAGCCCGCCCTTGACGGTCTTGGACAGCTCCTTGATGTAGCCCTCGGCCGTGACCGTGTACTTGACCTCTTCGTCGCTCACCTTGGCGGTGTTGACGGTCACGAACGACTGGTCGCGCTCGATGTACTCCACCGCGCGGCCGAGGATCATCGGGTCGAACACGACGTCGCCGTTCATCCAGAGCACCCCGCCGCGGCCGGTGGCGCCGAGCGCGCGAAGGAGGCTCTTCGACGTGTTGGTCTCGTCGTAGCGGTCGTTGTGGACGTAGTTCACGTTCGGGAACGCCTCGATGATCGTCTCGGCGCGATAGCCCACCACGGTGGTGATGCGCGCGTCAGAGCCGAAGGCGGCGCGGATGTTGTCGTGCTGCTGGCGCATGATCGTGCGGCCGTCGTTGAGCTCGGTCAGCGGCTTGGGCAGCGCGCGGCCGAGTCGAGAGCCCATGCCGGCTGCGAGGATGACGGTCTGAAGAGTCACGAGTGCTCCTAAAGGAAGTTGTGTTCACGGCCGGTTCACCGACCAGACACTTCGTCGTGCCGGGAATCATGCTAGCGATTCCGCCTGGGAAGCCCGGGGCCCAGAGGTCCCTGTTGCCATTTCGTGACCGAGTACACACGCAACGCACAGCCTCGGCAACCCCCTTGCATTCCTCCTCGCGTTGCGGTCTGCATGTCGGATTGTCGCGTGGGGCCTTGGCTGGAAGCCGCCCATTGATACCGTAGGACGGTGACTTCCTCCCCTGACGACCGCACCGCCGAGGTGGACACGAACGAGACCCCTTCGGGAACGCCCGACGCGAGTGCGTCAGCGGCGGAGAGCGCGAAGAAGGCGACCGCCGCGACCGCGGCCAAGAAGCCACGTGCGCCTCGCCGCAGCACCACCACCGTGAAGAAGGCGACGGGCGGGGCGGCGGTGAAGAAGAGCGCCGACGAGAGCGGCGCGACGCCACAGCCCACGGGCGCGAAGACGGCGGCATCGAAGACGTCGGCAGCGAAGACGATTGCGTCGAAGACGTCGGCAGCGAAGACGTCAGCATCGCAAGGCGCGGGATCGAAGGCCTCGTCATCGAAGGCCACGGCATCGAAGGCTGCGGCAGCGAAGACGACGGCAGCGAAGGCCACGGCAGCGAAGACGTCAGCATCGCAAGCCGCGGGAGCGAAGGGCTCGTCATCGAAGGCCTCGTCATCGAAGGCCACGGCATCGAAGGCCACGGCATCGAAGGCTGCGGCGTCGAAGGCGGCGGCGAAGACCTCCGCATCGGCGAAGAGCGTCAGCGCAACGGCGGCACCGGCCAAGGCGGCCGCAGAAAATGCCGCCGCGTCGCTCGAGGTCGTGGTGGAGCCGACACCCAAGGGCAGCGTTGATGCTTCAGCCGTGGCGCCCGCAGCGCGCAGCGCCGATGCGGCGCGACTCGCGGCGGCGAGGAACACGGCAGCGCGCACACCCGCGCGACCCCGACAGGCCGGCGCCTCCCGGGCGGCGGCGGTGAAGAACGCGGCGGCCACGCCGACGTCCCCACGGGCGGCGACGTCCACAGCGACCGCTGCGAAGACGGCGGCGGCGAAGGCGGCGGCGGCCAAGTCGGCAGCGGCGAAGAGCACGGCGCGCTCCGCGTCGGCGAAGACGGCGGCGGCCAAGACGGCTGCCGCGAAGGCCGCAGCCGAGAAGGCCGCAGCCGAGAAGGCCGCAGCTGAGAAAGCCGCGGCTGAGAAGGCCGCAGCCGAGAAAGTCGCAGCCGAGAAAGTCGCAGCCGAGAAAGTCGCAGCCGAGATGGCGGCAGCCGAGCAGGCGACGCACGAGGGGACCGGCGAGGAGGCGGCGGCCGACGGGGCTGCCGCGCTCGAGACCGTCACGGAGACGCCCGCCGTGGACGGTGAGGGCGTCGCGATTGCGTCCGCCACCGCGGTGGCGGACGACACGGTAGCTCCGATGTCCGCCGGCTCTGTGGGTGAAGCGGCGTCCGATGATCCGGGCGCGGACACCATCGTCGCAGAGCTCGAGCCGACCGCCGAGAGCACAGCCGTTCCCGTGCCCGCCGATGCGGTGGAGCCCGTGCCGAACCCCACAGCCGACGCGCTGACGGACGACTCCGTCGTCGTCGTCGATCCGGAGACCTCGCAGGAGCCGCCGCTGCGTGCCGAGGGTTCCCGTGAGGACCAGCCGAGCACCGAGGCGATCCGCATCCGCGGCCTGGTGAAGCAGTTCGGCGACAACCGCGCCGTCGACGGCATCGACCTGTCGGTGCCCGCCGCCTCGTTCTACGGGATCGTCGGACCGAACGGTGCGGGCAAGACCACCACGCTCTCGATCGTCGCGGGGCTGCTGCGCGCCGACGAGGGGAGCGTCGTGATCTGCGGCATCGACCAGGCCGTCGACCCTCTCGCCGCCAAGCGCGTCATGGGAGTGCTTCCCGACCGCCTTCGCACCTTCGACCGCCTGACCGGCCGACAACTCCTCTACTACTACGGACTGCTTCGCGGGCTGGCGGCTGACGTCATCGAGAAGCGCGCCGCGGATCTGGCTCGCGCCTTCGATCTCGGAGACGCGCTCAACCGCGTGGTGTCGGACTACTCCGCGGGTATGACGAAGAAGATCATGCTCGCCGGTGCGATGATCCACTCGCCCCGCGTGCTGGTGCTCGACGAGCCCTTCGAGTCGGTCGACCCCGTGTCATCCGCCGTCATCCTTGACATCCTCCGCGCCTACGTCGCCCACGGGGGCACCGTGATCCTGTCGAGCCACGGCATGGACCTGGTCGAGCGGGTGTGCTCGCGTGTGGCGATCATCGTCAACGGCGAGGTGCTCGCGGAGGGGACGATCGACGAGGTCCGCGCGGGGCAGACCCTCGAATCGCGCTTCGTCGAGCTCGCGGGCTCCAGCGGCGAGGTGGAGGGGCTGGAATGGCTGCACACGTTCTCCGACTGAGGTTCGCGCTCCTCCTCGGCGCACTCCGCGGTGAACGCCGGATCCGCACACTGCTGTCCTTCGGGGCCGTCGTCGCCGTGACGGTCGTGGTCTGCGTCGCGGTGTTCAGCCTGACCGACGCCTCCGTGCCGGTCGCCAGCGCGGTCACCGTGCTCGGCGGCGCGGCGGTGCTGCTCGGCTTCCTCGTGGGGCCGCTGCTGGTCGGGGCGGTGGACCAGCTCGACCCCCGTCGGTTCGCGGTGTTCGGCGTCGACGAGAGCCGGCTGCCCTGGGTGCTCATGCTCGCCTCGCTGGTGAGCGTGCCGAGCCTCGCCCTTCTCGCCGTCTATGCCAGCGTGTGCATCGTCGCGATCGAGGCGGGCGCGCCGTGGCCACTCGCGGTGATCATGTCTCTGCTCGGCCTGTTCATCACGGCCCTGATCGCCCGGATCGGCATGGCGCTGAACGCGATGCTGCTCCCGGAGCGTCGATCGAGGGAGCTCACCGCCCTGTTCGCGCTCGCCCTGATCGTGATCGCATTCCCCGTCGCCGTGTTCCTCGGTTCGTTGCGATGGGACGGTGACGTGCCCGCGTCGATCGCGACGCTCACGTCGGTGATCGGCGTCACTCCGTTCGCTGCGGCTCCGGCCTCTGCGTTCGCCGCGGCGGCAGGAGAGACCGGGACGGCGTGGGCGAGCGGTGCCGTCGCTGTGGTCACGGCCATCGCCCTCGCCCTCGTCTGGGCGTGGTTCGTCCGTCGTCTGCTGACGACCACCGAGCGGCCCGTCACGGCACGGGAGCGCACGGGCCTCGGCTGGTTCGGCCTGCTGCCGTCCAACGCTTTCGGAGCGATCGCGTCGCGCAGCCTCGTGTACTGGCTGCGGGACCGTCGCTACATCATGAACGTGATCGTCGTGCCCGTCGCCGGGGTGCTGACGGTGCTGCCGCTCATCGTCGCCGGTGTCCCGATCGAGATCGCGGCCCTCATCCCGGTTCCGGTGATGGCGCTGTTCTTCGGCTGGCTGCCCCACAACGACATCGCCTACGACTCGACCGCGCTGTGGACGCACGTGGCGAGCGGGGTACGCGGCCTTCCCGACCGCCTCGGACGGCTCGTCCCGGTGCTCCTCGTGGCCGTGCCGGTGCTCGCGATCGCGGTGCCGCTGTCGTTGCTGCTCGTGGGGAGCTGGACCCTCCTCCTTCCGCTGGTGGGTCTCGCGGTCAGTCTCCTGCTGTGCGCCCTCGGCATCTCGAGCGTGGTGTCGGTGGTCGCACCGTACGCGGTGTCGCGACCCGGGGACAGCCCCTTCCAGCAGCCGCAGCGGCCGACGTCCCACGGTGCCTACGGCCCCGCCGCGGCGTTCCTCGGATCCATCGTCCTGAGCGTGCCGACGATCTGGCTCTTCGCGGCCACGATCGTCTCCGGTTCGGCGTTCGCGCCCGCGGCGTTCTGGGTGGGGCTGTTCACCGGCGCGATCGTGCTCGTCGCCGGGGCTGTGCTCGGCGGGCGCATCTTCGAGCACAGCGGAGAGCGGCTCATGGAGTTCGTCGAGACCGCGTGACGGCCGCCCACCGGCCCCCCGACGCGGCTAGAATCGCGGAATGAGTACTCCGCTGGACAGCCCCGATCAGGGCGGCGTGGCAACGCTTGATCGCGAACTGGAAGAGCTCCTCCGGGAGGAGAACCTCGAACCGGGCGACCACGAGCGCTTCTCGCACTACGTGAAGAAGGACAAGATCCTCGAGTCCGCGATCACCGGGAAGCCGGTACGCGCTCTCTGCGGCAAGAAGTGGACGCCGGGCCGCGATCCGGAGAAGTTCCCGATCTGCCCGACGTGCAAGGAGATCTACGAGTCGATGGTCGGCTGACCTCAGTCGGCCTCGAGGTAGACGGTCGGGATCGCCGGGTCGGACTTGCTGAGCGCCAGGGCGCGCACCGGCAGCTCCTCGCGCACGCGAAGGTGATGTGCGCGGGCGGCCGCCGTCCCGGCGACACCCTCGTGCGCGGTGTCGATGTCGCCGTCCTCGACGAGAGTGACCTGGAGCGGCCGGCCGTCCGCGTGCTCAGCGGGCGTGTCGAGCTCTTCGAACCCGTCCGAGACGACGACGGTCTCCGCCGTCGCGACGCCGTCGGACAGCGTCCGGAACGCTGCCTTCCGCCCCCCGAACGACGCCTTGTCGGCGGAGGCCTTGGCCACCCCGATCCAGGCTCCGTCGGCATCCTGCCGCGCGACCAGCTTGTACACCATGCTCGCAGTGGGGTAGCCGGACCCGGTCACGACCGAGGTGCCGACGCCGTACGCGTCGACGGGTGACGCGGCGAGAGCGGCGATCGCGTACTCGTCGAGGTCGCTGGTGACGGTGATGCGCGTTCCCGTCGCTCCCAGCTCGTCCAGCTGTGCGCGGACCTCGGCGGCCACGATCGGCAGGTCACCGGAGTCGATCCGGACGCCGCCCAGCTCGGTTCCTGCCACGCGGATCGCCGTCTCGACGCCGCTGCGGATGTCGTACGTGTCGACCAGCAGGGTGGTGTCGACGCCCATGCTCGCGACCTGGGCGCGGAAGGCGTCCTCCTCGGAGTCGTGCAGCAGCGTCCAGGAGTGCGCCGCCGTGCCCATCGTGGGGATGCCCCACGTGCGGCCGGCCTCCAGGTTGCTCGTGGCGGTGAAACCCGCGATGTAGGCGGCGCGGGCCGCGGCGACGGCGGAGCGCTCGGCCGCACGGCGAGATCCCATCTCGGCCAGCGGTCGCTCACCGGCCGCGATGCTCATGCGCGCCGCGGCCGTCGCGACCGCGGAGTCGTGGTTGAGCACGCTCAGCGCGAGGGTCTCCAGGACGACGGCATCCGCGAAGGATCCCTCCACCGTGAGGATGGGGGAGCCGGGGAAGTAGAGCTCGCCCTCGCGGTACCCGCGGACCGAGCCCGTGAAGCGGTAACGCTCGAGGTGGGAGAGCGTCTCGGTGTCGACGACCTGCTCGTCGCGCAGGAAGCGCAGCTCGTCGTCGCCGAACCGGAAGTCGCGGAGCAGGCTCAGCAGGCGCCCGGTGCCCGCGACGACGCCGAAGCGCCGGCCGCCGGACAGGCGACGCGAGAACAGCTCGAACACGCTCGGACGGAACGCGGTGCCGTCCCGGAGCGAGGCGGCGAGCATCGTGAGCTCGTAACGGTCGGTGAGCAGCGCCGTCGACGTGGTCATCCGCCCAGCATAGTGAGCCGCGATACGCGCGCCCTGCCGCGCGCGGGTAGGCTGGGGAGTCATGAATGACGCGCCGATCGGGATCTTCGACTCCGGTGTCGGCGGGCTCACGGTGGCCAGGGCCATCCGCGCCCAGCTGCCCAGAGAATCCTTCGTCTACATCGGCGACACCGCGCACTCGCCCTACGGCCCGAAGCCGATCGCCGACGTGCGCCGCTACGCTCTCGAGGTGCTCGACACCCTGGTCGACCAGGGCGTGAAGATGCTCGTGATCGCCTGCAACACGGCCTCGGCGGCGATGCTGCGCGATGCGCGCGAGCGCTACGACGTCCCGGTGGTGGAGGTCATCGGCCCCGCGGTGCGCCGAGCCGTCTCGACCACGCGCAACGGCCGGGTCGGCGTGATCGGCACGGTCGGCACGATCGGCTCCCGCGCGTACCAGGACATGCTCGAGGTGAACGAGCGCCTGCAGGTCTTCACGGCCGCCTGTCCGCGGTTCGTCGAGTTCGTTGAGGCCGGGGTCACCGGAACCCCGGAGGTGCTCGCCGTCGCGGAGGAGTACCTCGCGCCGCTGCGAGAGGCCGACGTGGATACGCTCGTCCTCGGCTGCACGCACTACCCGTTCCTCCGCGGTGCCATCAGCTACGTGATGGGCGAAGGCGTGACCCTCGTGTCGAGCGATGACGAGACGGCCGGCGACGTCTACCGTCAGCTCGTGCGCGGCGATCTGCTGGCCCCTGCGGATGCCACCGCCACCTACGTCTACGAGGCGACGGGCGACTCGGCCGACGATTTCACCGCGCTCGCCAACCGGCTGATGGGCCGCGAGGTGCGCGACGTGCAGCTCGTCCACACCGGCGTCATCACCCTCCCCGACCCCGCGCTCGACGCGCGCTGATCCGCTCGCCCGTCCCGAACCGAGAGAAGCCCATGACCGACATCGTCCGTGCCGACGGCCGTTTCGCCTCGCAGCTGCGCGAGATCACCATCGAGCGCGGCTGGAGCGCGCAGGCCGAGGGATCGGCCCTAATCAGCTTCGGGGGCACCAAAGTGCTGTGCACCGCCTCGTTCACGAACGGCGTGCCGCGCTGGCTCACCGGCAAGGGCAAGGGCTGGGTGACGGCCGAGTACGCGATGCTCCCGCGCGCGACCAACAGCCGCAACGACCGCGAGAGCGTGAAGGGTCGCATCGGCGGTCGCACGCACGAGATCTCGCGGCTCATCGGCCGTGCCCTGCGCGCCGTGGTCGACACCAAGGCGCTCGGCGAGAACACGATCGTGATCGACTGCGACGTGCTGCAGGCCGACGGCGGCACCCGCACGGCGGCCATCACGGGCGCCTACGTCGCCCTTGCCGACGCCATCGAGTGGGGCCGCGAGAAGAAGTTCATCGGGCGCAACTCGACGCCGCTGCTCGACTCGGTCGCGGCGGTGTCGGTCGGGATCGTCGACGGCGAGCCCCTGCTCGACCTCGCGTACGTCGAGGACGTGCGCGCCGAGACCGACATGAACGTGGTCGTGACCGGTCGCGGCCTGTTCGTCGAGGTGCAGGGCACCGCCGAGGGGGCGCCGTTCGACAAGCGCGAGCTCGACGCGCTCCTGGAGCTGGGACTCGCGGGCTGCGAAGACCTGAAGGCGCGGCAGCTCGCGGCGCTGGCGGGGGAGTGACCGTGCGCGTCGTCCTGGCGACCCACAACCCGCACAAGGTCGAGGAGTTCCAGCAGATCGTCGCCCAGGCCAGGCCCGACCTGGAGGTGGTCGGCTATGACGGCCCCGAGCCCGTGGAGGACGGCGTGACCTTCGCGGAGAACGCGCTGCTCAAGGCCAGGGCGGCCGCCGCGCACACCGGGCTTCCGGCGCTCGCCGACGACTCGGGCATCTGCGTGGACGTGCTCGGCGGATCACCCGGTGTCTTCTCCGCGTACTGGGCCGGACAGAAGAAGGACGCGGTGGCGAACCGGGAGCTGCTGCTCGACCAGCTCCGCGACATCGCCGACCCGCACCGAGCCGCACACTTCACGTCGACGATCGCGCTCGTGGTCCCGGGTGGGGCCGAGCACGTGGTCGAGGGGATCTGGCCGGGACGGCTCGCGCACGCGGCGTCCGGCGACGGCGGCTTCGGCTACGACCCCGTGTTCGTCCCGGACGGCCAGGACGCGGGAGCCGAGCGCACGGTCGGGGAGTTCACCGCCGAGGAGAAGCAGGCGCAGTCGCACCGCGCCCGCGCCTTCACCGCCCTGATGCCCCTGCTCGCAGGACTCTGACCTGGGCGGTCGCGGAGAAGTCCTGCTGACGGTGAGAATCGTTACCCTTCCCGACTAGCCAGGATCGGCCGTTCCGGGGCGATCCCCGGTCTAGCCTGGAGGCATGCACGATCACGCGCCCGCGCCCGGCGGTCTCCGCTCGGCGAGCAGCAGACGCCTGCTCGCCATCTCGTTGACGCTGACCGCCACGGTCATGATCGTGCAGGTGGTCGGCGCTCTGCTCACCGGATCGCTGGCGCTGCTCGCCGACGCGGCCCACATGTTCACCGACGCCTCCGCGCTCGTGATCGCGCTCATCGCGGCCACCGTCGCCGCCCGACCCGCGGACGACCGTCGGACGTTCGGCTACCAGCGCGCCGAGGTCTTCGGCGCGCTGATCAACGCGGTGATCCTGATCGCGCTGGCCACCGTGGTGGCCGTCCAGGGGGTCGAGCGCCTGCTGAATCCGAACACGGTGGAGGTCGCCGGCGGTCTCATGCTCGTCGTCGCGGTCGTCGGCCTGGTGGCCAACGCCGTGTCGATGTGGCTGCTCAGCCGAGCCCAGAAGACCAGCATCAACGTGCGCGGGGCCTATCTCGAGGTGATGGGCGACCTGCTGGGCTCGCTGGCTGTCATCGTCGCGGCCGCCGTGATCCTGCTCACGGGCTGGATGCCGGCCGACGCCATCGCTTCGCTGTTCATCGCGGCCATGATCATCCCGCGGGCGATCTCGCTGTTGCGCGAGGTCTTCTCGGTGCTGTCCGAATCGGCTCCGAAGGGCACGGCCGTCAGCGAGATCCGCACACACCTGCTCGGCTATGCAGGGGTGGTCGGCGTGCACGACGTGCACGTGTGGCAGCTCACGCGCGGAGCCCCGGTGTTCACCGCCCACGTGAGTGTGGAGCCCGCACTCCTGGCGGACGGGCGCTCCGCCGCTCTCCTCGCCGAGATGCAGTCGTGCCTCGCCGACCACTTCGACGTGGCGCACTCCACCTTCCAGATCGAGCCAGCCGAGCAGTCGGACTGCGAGCCGCACCACGCGTGACACGGCGACCGGCGCTCACTCCTCGACGGTGATCTCGTCGGGGGTCTTGTCCGGCCGGAGGCCCCGCCACCGCGCGTGACGGAGGATGCCGTCCGGTGTCCAGTTGCCGAACTCGACCTCGCCCACGAGCTCCGGTCGCACCCACAGCGCGTCCGAGGCGTCGGGCCTCGGCACGCCGTCGAGCGGCGGAGCGGACACCCGCAGCGGCTCGAGGCGCGCCATCAGCTCGCGGAGCATCCGGTCGCTGAACCCCGTGCCGACCCGTCCGACGTAGCGCAGTTCTCCCTCGTCGGGCACGGCCAGCAGCAGGGACCCGAGCGTGCCGTCGCGTTCGCCCTTGCCCGGACGGATGCCCACGATCACGGCCTCCTGCATGCGCGTGTTCTTCAGCTTGAGCCAGGACGGTGAGCGGACGCCGGGGCGGTAGCGGGACGCGGGGTCCTTCACCACGACGCCCTCGAGACCGAACTCGTCGCTCGCGCCGAGGGCCGCGTCCACGTCGTCGAACACCGGCGGCACCTGGACCGGCGCCTCGAGGTCGGCGACCAGGTCTTCCAGCAGCGTGCGGCGTTCGCGCAGCGGCATGCCCGTGAGGTCGTGCCCGTCGAGCCGGAGCAGGTCGAACAGCATGTAGACGACGGGCGTGCGCACCACCTCGCGCTCGATCTCGCGCGGGCGGGTCAAGTGCATCCGGTTCTGCAACAGGGAGAAGCTCGGCCGTGCGTGGGCGTCGAACGCGACGATCTCCCCGTCGACGATCGCCTCGTCGACCGGGAGGAACGGCGCCCCATCGGCCGTGAGCTCGGGGTATCGCGCGGTGATGTCGGTGCCGCGCCGGGCGTGGAGCAGCATGCGACCGTCGCGCCAGGTGCCGATCGCCCGGATCCCGTCCCACTTCACCTCGACCCACGACGGGGAGCTGAGGCCCCGAGCGAGCGCCGGCGTGCCGGTCTCGGCGAGCATCGGGTCGAGCGAGGGCAGTGTGGTGCCCGCGGTGGGCGCGGCGGCGGTGGCCAGCGGGCGCCGCTTGCGGGCGGGGGACTCGGCCGGCCGGGATGTGGCGGCGACCGCGGACTCGCGCGCGGGAGGCGCCGCGACCGGAGCGGCGGTGTGGGTGGACGGGTGGAGCGATGCGAGCGGATCGATGCCCGAGGCGGCCCGTGCCAGCACCTCGTCGAGTTCGAGGTGCGCGAGCCCCGGATCGTCGAGCTCGTCCCACGTGCGCGGCGCCGCGACCCACGGCCGCTCGCGCCCCCGCAGCGAGTACGGGGAGATCGTGGTCTTCTTGGCGTTGTTCTGGCTCCAGTCGAGGAACACGCGCCCGCCGCGGACGGCCTTCGACATCACGCTGGTGGCGAGGTCGGGGTGCTCGTTCTCGATGATGCGGGCGAGCTCCTTCACGACCGCGGAGACCTCGGCGCTGGTCTGTTCCCCTGGCAGGGCGGCGTAGAGGTGGATGCCCTTGCTGCCGCTGGTCACCGGGAGCGGATCGAGCCCCATGCCCCGCAGGAGCACCCGGGCCAGGCGGGCGACCTCGGCGCACTCGGGCAGCCCGACGCCCGGACCGGGATCGAGGTCGAGCACCAGGCGGTCGGGGCGTCCGGGCAGACCGTCCGCCGTGAACCGCCACTGCGGCACGTGCAGCTCGATCGCGGCCACCTGGGCGAGCCACACCAGCGTCGGCACGTCGTCGACCAGCGGATACTCCTTCGGTCCGTCGGAGTGCTGGATGGCCTGGCGGGCGATCCACTCCGGGGCGCCGGGTTCGAGCTGCTTCGTGAAGAACGCGTCGGCCGGGGCCTCTGCGGTTCCCACCCCCTCCACCCAGCGCTTCCGGGTGACGGGGCGACCGTGCAGGAGCGGCAGCAGCTGCGGCGCGATCGCGGTGTAGTAGGCGATGATCTCGCCCTTGGTGGTGCCGGTGGCGGGGTACACGATCTTGTCGAGGTTCGTGACGCGCAGCCGTCGGCCGTCGATCTGCACGACCTGCGCCTCTCCCACCATGGGCCCAGCGTAGTCAAGGGCTGGTCGTGACAGGTGGGGCTGGTGTCTACTGGTGGGATGAGGACCATCTGGAAGGGCGCACTGACGTTCGGGCTCGTGAACGTCCCGGTCAAGGTGTACTCGGCGACGGAGGACCACGACGTGCCGCTGCATCAGGTGCACGACAAGGACGGCGGGCGCATCCGCTATCAGCGCACGTGCGAGGTGTGCGGCGAGACCGTCGCGTACTCCGACATCGACCGCGCCTACGTGGAGGACGGACAGACGGTCGTGCTCACCAAGGACGACCTCGCGGCCCTCCCGGCGGAGAAGAGCCGGGAGATCGACGTGGTCGAGTTCGTGCCGTCCGACCAGGTCGACCCGCTCACGCTCGACAAGCCCTACTACCTCGAGCCGGATTCGAAGTCGCCCAAGGCGTACGTGCTGCTTCGCAAGACGCTCGAGCAGACCGACCGCACGGCGATCGTGCGCTTCACCCTGCGGCAGAAGACGCGACTCGCGGCGCTGCGCGTGCGGGGCAAGGTGCTGGTGTTGCAGACGCTGCTCTGGTCGGACGAGGTGCGCGAGGCGGAGTTCCCCTCGCTCGACGAGGACGTGCGGATCTCGAAGAAGGAGCTCGAGCTGTCGTCCTCCCTGGTCGACAGCTACTCCGCCGACTTCGACCCGGAGGAGTTCGTCGACGAGTACCAGAAGGAGCTCCGGACCCTGATCGACGCGAAGATCGACGCGGGGGAGACCTTCGATGTCGCGGAGACCTTCGGAGACACCGAGAAGGCGGCGGACGGCGGCGAGGTGATCGACCTCATGGAGGCCCTGCGGGCGAGCGTGGCGCGGTCGAAGGAGAAGCGCGCGAAGAGCGCCGGCTGACGTGCCGGACCCGGCGGACCGGGTCAGTGCTTGCCGTCGCCGTCCAGGTCGGGCGCGCGGTCGAACACCTCGGGATCGAGGGCGAGCTCCTCGGCCTCGCGGTGGTCGGTCACCACATCCTCGCCCGCCGCCGCGGCCTTCTTCGCCTTGTGACGCTCCGTGAGGTAGTGCCACAGCGTGACCGCGGCCGTGCCACCGACGGCGATCAGGAGGATCACGTCGATGTAGTCGACGACGAGGTCGCGCACCCAGGGGATGTACGCGATCAGGTAGCCGACCATCGTGAGTCCGAAGCCCCACAGCATCGCGCCGATGAGGTTATAGAGGGTGTAGCGCCGCCACGGCATGTGGCCCACGCCGGCCGCGACCGGGGCGAAGGTGCGCACGATGGGGACGAAGCGGGCGAGGATCACGGTGATGCCGCCGAACCGCTCGAAGAAGGCGTTGGTGCGCTCGACGTTCTTCCTGCTGAAGAGGCCGGACTCCTTGCGTTCGAAGATGGCCGGACCGCCCTTGTGGCCGATGTAGTAGCCGACCTCGCCGCCGATGAACGCCGACAGCGCGATGAGGAGCGTGACGACCCAGATGTTCACGCCGAAGACGTTGCTGGTGTGGGTGAGCAGCCCGGCGATGATCAGGAGCGTGTCACCGGGGAGCAGGAAGCCGACCAGGAGCCCGGTCTCGGCGAACACGATGAAGCACACGACGAGCAGTGCCCAGGGCCCTGCCGCGGCGATGATCGTCTGCGGATCCAGCCAGGGGATGAGGGCGGTCGGTGCGTGCAGCATGCTTTCGAGCACGGAAGGAGTCCCGTCGGTCGTGAATTGTCGGCGGTAGTGCGATGAGGGATGCCACAGCACCCGTCGTGCGGAAGGTGGGACTTGAACCCACACGCCGTGAGGCACAGGAACCTAAATCCTGCGTGTCTGCCAATTCCACCACTCCCGCGCGGTGGGTTCAGTCTACTGACCCGGGCCGAGCTCCACTCTGGGGATCGGCCCGCAGTTTCCCGTCTCAGCGGCGCGGATCGCGCTCGAGTCCGACCGCCGCGACGACGGCTCCCGCGACCAGGGCGCCGAGCCCGCCCATCGCCATGTCCCCGATCGTGTCCTCGTAGGTGACGAAGATCTCCGTCGTGATGAACGTGCGGCCCGCCCACTCGACCATCTCCCACAGCGCGCTGGCCGCGAGTCCGATGAGCGGGCAGACGACGAGCGGGAGACGCGGGCGGAACGCGGGGGAGCCCTGGGGAGGGACGATGCCGAGGCGCGCGAGCACCACGTAGCCGGTGGCGGCGATCACACCCGTGCAGAGGAAGTGCACCACGAGGTCCCAGCCCGGCAGCGAGCGGTACAGGTCGAACACGTTGCTCACGGCCGCGATCAGCACGATCGCTCCGACCGCGAGGTCGGCTCCCCCGCGCAAGCCGAGCGCACGGGGCAGCATGAGCGCCGGGAGCGCGAACGCCAGCACGCCCGCGTCGGTGGGGGTCGACCAGATCGCCGCGATGATCACGCTCAGCACGCCGATCGCCCGCACGCCGTCGGCCGCGTACTCGGCGACGGTGCGGGGCGGGCGGAGGAAGTCGTCTTTCATGCGCCCTCCCCGAGGGGACCCGGTGCCGGCGGAGCGAAGTCGACCAGGGCCTGAACCGGAAGGTGGTCCGACGGCCAGCCGCCACCGTGCTGCCGCGGATCGACCCCCGCCCGGACCACGTGCACCTCCGCGGACGCGAGGATCGCATCGATGCGTCGGCCGACCCGGGGCGTCCGGTAGTGCGCGAACGTGCCCCACGCCGGCGTCGCCCTGGTGTCTGCCACACGCCAGGTGTCGCGCAGCACCCCGTCCGCGGTGAGCGCCCGCCACGGCGCCGAGCCCTCGGCCGCGTTGAGGTCTCCGGTGACGACGACCGGAGTCCCCGCTGCGACCGCCGCGGCGTGCACCTCTGCGGCCTGCCGCCTCCGCGCCCACGGCGAGAACGCGTCCAGGTGCGTGTTGAGGAGCGTGAACTCGACCCCGCAGCGACGGTCGCGGAACCGCGCGCCCACGACGACCCGCGGAAGGACGCTCGTCCACGCGATCGAGCCCGGCACCTCGGGACGGTCGGACAGCGCGCGCTGCCATCCGTCGAGCAGCTCGAGCCGCTCCCTGTCGTAGAACACCGGGCATCCCTCGCCGCGGGGACCGGGACGCCGACCGTGGCCGATCGAGCCGTATGCGGGGCCGAGGGCCGCCCGGATCGCACGCGCCTGCGCGGGCAGCGACTCCTGCACCGCGAGCACCGTCGGCTGCTCGGCGCGCAGCATCGCGGCGACGTGGTCCCGGCGGGTGGCCCAGCGGTCGGCCGCCCGCACCGCCAGCACACCGAGGTCGCGGCGCACGTTGACGCTCATGATCAGCAGCTCGGTGTCGCGCGGACGGCCGAGGAGCGGCGCGCTCACGCCCGCCACCTCGCTGGAGCGGCGACGCCGAGCCGATGCAGCGTGCGGCGCAGGGCCAGCCGCGTCCACCGCACGGGCGGGAAGTCCTCCGGCCAGTGGATCAGCACCGTGCGGACGCCGCGGTGCACGCGGCGGGCGAACGAACGGCCGCTGTGGAAGGGACGCATCGAGATGCCCATCCCCGCCTCGCGCGCCCAGCGGATGCGGTGGCGTTCGCCGAGGTGGAACGCGAGGTCGAGGTCGTCGTGCACCTCGGGGTCGTCGCGGTGCACGCGGTCGCGCACGTCGCGCCACGCCCAGCGCCGGAGCGCGAGGTTCGAGCCGAACAGCGGTGCATGTCCGAGGGCGCTGCCGCACACCAGGGCGTAGGCGAGCAGATACGCGGTCGCGAGCGGGCGGCGCAGCGGTCGCGGTCCGTCGAGGAAGAGCGCGCCCCCGGTCCACGCCGCGACCCCGGGGTCGCGCACGCAGGCCGCGAGCATGACCTCGACCCACTGCCGGTCCGGGATGCAGTCGGCATCGAGACGCAGGAGCACGTCTCCCGACGCGGCGTCGTAGCCGGCTGCGCTCGCCGCGGCCGTGCCGGGTGTCGCGCAGTGGATGAGCCGCACGCCGTGGGCGGACGCGACCGCGCCGGACGCGTCGGTGGAGGCGTTGTCGACCACCAGGATCTCGTCCGGGGCGCGCGTCTGCGCGGCGAGTGCCGTGAGGCAGCGGTGCAGTTCGGCGGCGTCGTCCTTGACCGGGATCACCACCGTGACGGTGGGGTCGGGGGTGGCTGGTGTGGCGCGCTGCACGTCGTCTCCTCGCGGCTCGTCGGCCCAGCGTAGGCGGCGGGTGGGACCTGCCGCGACACGGTTGACAGCGCCCGGGGGTGGTCGATAGGGCGGTGTGGATAACTCCGGAGGGGCCGCGGCGATCCTTGTCAGGATGCTCGGGTGATCCATCCCTCCACGGCCATCGCCGAACACGTCCGTCGTCGCCTGCGTGCCGAGGGCGTCGACCCGGCCGACGACCCGGAGCGTGCGAGATCCATCGCGCGCTCGGAGGTGCGGCGCTACGACGATCTCGCGCTGGCGCGCGGGGCGGAGCCCGTGGACGACGAGAGCGCGTGCATCAGGGAGGTGCTCGCCGCGATCGGCGGCTTCGGGGTCCTGCAGCCGCTCCTCGATGCGCCGGACATCGAGGAGATCTGGGTCAACGGCGACGGCGGCGTGCACGTGGCCCGCGGCGGCACATCCGAGCGCACCGGCCTGCGCCTCGACGAGACCGTCGTGCGCGACCTCGTGGAGCGCATGCTGCACTCCTCGGGACGCCGCGTCGACATCGGCCGGCCGTTCGTCGACGCGTCGCTGCCCGACGGCTCTCGGCTGCACGTCGCGATCGCCGACGTGGTGCGCGGCGCGTGGAGCGTGAACATCCGCAAATTCCTCACCGGGCACCGCACGCTGGACGAGCTCGTCGCGCAGGGCTCGCTGCCGCCCGCGACGGCGGCGGAGCTGGCGACCGCCATGCGCGAGGGGGCGACCGTGATCGTGTCCGGGGCGACGCACGCGGGCAAGACGACGATCCTCGGGGCGCTTCTCGCGGCGTGCGCGTCGTCTCAGCGCATCGTCACGGTGGAGGAGACCTTCGAGCTCGCGGTCGGCGGGCCCGACGTGGTGGCGTTGCAAGGACGGCAGCCCAGTCTGGAGGGCACGGGGGAGATCACCCTGCGACGGCTGGTGAAGGAGGCGCTGCGCATGCGCCCGGATCGGCTCGTGGTCGGCGAGGTGCGCGACGCCGAGGCTCTCGACCTCGTCCTGGCGCTCAACACCGGCGTGCCGGGGGCGTGCACGGTGCACGCCAACAGCGCGGCCGAGGCGATCGAGAAGCTCTGCCTGCTGCCCCTGCTCGCCGGACGGAACATCGACCGAGGTTTCATCGCTCCCGCCCTGGCATCCGCGATCGACCTCGTGGTGCACTGCGAGCGGGATCGGGAAGGACGACGCCGCGTCCGCGAGATCCTCGCCCCGTCGGGTGAGGTCCGCGACGGCCGTGTGCACTGCCGGACGGTGTACGACGCGACCGCGGAAGCGCGGGACCGGGTGGCATCGTTCGCGGACCTCGTCGGGGGAGCACAGGCGTGAGCGTGCTGCTCGGGGCGATGCTGGCGGCCGGCCTGCTCCTGCTGCTTGCGCCCTGGCTGTGGCCGGTGGAGCGACGGGCACCCCGTGCGATTGCGCAGGGGCGCCTGACGCGGCTCGGGGAGGAGGCCGGTTTTCCCGCGCTTCCCGCCTCGGCGCTGATCGCCGCGATCGCCGCGGCGGCCCTCATCGCCGGATCGATCGTCTGGCTCATGACCGGGGTCGTGGTGCTCGCCGCGCTGGCGATCCTCGCGGGAGGGGTCGCCCCCGTCGCCTTCCTGCGCGGCCGGAGGCGGCGGCTGCGGCGACTGCGCCGGCAGCTCTGGCCCGACGTGTGCGATCTGCTGATCGCGTCGATCAGGGTCGGGCTGTCGCTCCCGGACGCGGTGGCGTCGCTCGGCGAGTCCGCACCGCCCGCACTCCGCCCCGCTTTCCGCGCGTTCGCTCGGGACCTGGAAGGCAGTGGCCGGTTCGAGTCGAGCCTCGACCGGCTGAAGGATGCGCTCGCCGACCCGATCGGCGATCGCATCGTCGAGACCCTGCGGATGGCGCGGCAGGTCGGGGGCACCGAGCTGATCGGGGTGCTGCGCGCCCTGTCGGCGTCGGTCAGGGCGGATGCGGCGCTGCGCGGAGAGGTCGAGGCACGGCAGTCGTGGATCCGCGGGGCCGCGGTGCTGGGGGCGGTCGCGCCCTGGGTCATCCTGACGCTGCTGGTGCTGCGACCCGAGGGAGCCAAGGCCTACGGCACCCCCGAGGGGGTGGTGGTGATCTGCGTCGGCGCCGTGGTGTCGGTCGCGGCCTTCCGCATCATGGTCCGCATCGGGCGTCTCCCCGAGCCGCGGCGGTGGTTCGGATGACCGGGATCACGGCGCTCGCGGCCGCGGTCCTGCTGGGAGGCGGTTTCGCGGCCGGGGTCCTCCTTCTGCTCGCGCGGCTGCCTCGGTGGCGGGCGGCACCGCTGATGTCTCGGATCGCCCCCTACGTGCGCGACGTGGTGGACGATGAGCGGCTGCCGGCGACGGCGCTTCCGGGCGTCGGACGCCTCCCCGCGCACCGGAGCTCGCCGGGCGAGCGGGTGCGCGATGCCCTCGAGCGTCTGGTGGGCGACGGCGACGTGCTGCGCAAGCGCCTGGCGCAGGCGGGGTCGGCGCTGAGTCCTGTCGCGTTCCGGGGCAGACAGCTCGCCTGGACGCTGGCGGGCATCGCGACCGGTGCGATCGCGGTGATCGTGCTCGTGCTCACCGGTCGCTGGTCGGTGCCGATCGGTGTGATCCCGGTGCTCGCCGGCACGACGGCCGCGATCGGCTACGACATGCAGCTCTCCGCCCGCGTCAGGGCTCGGCGCACGCGGCTCGCCGACGAACTGCCGACGACCCTCGAGTTCCTGGCGCTGTGCCTCTCGGCCGGCGAGAGCTTCCTCGACGCGGTGCGGCGCGTGGCCGGGTTGGGGTCGGGTGAGCTGACCGGGGAACTGCGCCGCGTCGTGCTGGAGGTGGGGACCGGGTCGACGCTCGCGGAGGGGCTGGGCGATATGGCCGCACGGCTGGAGCTGCCCGGCCTCTCGCGCGCGGTGGACCAGATCGTCGCCGCACTGGAGCACGGAGCACCGCTGGCCGCCGTGTTGCACGCCCAGGCCGGGGACGCGCGGGAGGAGGCCAAGCGCACCCTCATCGAGCAGGCGGGGCGCAAGGAGATCCTGATGCTCCTGCCGCTGGTGTTCCTGATCCTGCCGCTGTCGGTGGTGTTCGCGATCTATCCCGGGCTGTTCATCCTGCGGCTCGGCCTCGGTTGACGCGCCGGGCGCAGGGCCTGTGGATAACCGCGGACGCGGGTGGGCGCTCCCGGGCAGACTGAGGGCATGATCACACGCCTGCGTTCCCCGCTCCGTGCCCTCGCCGACGACGAGAGGGGAGACGTCCCCGGCTGGGTGCTCGTGACGCTCATGACGGCGGGGTTGGTCGTGGTGATCTGGGCGGTCGCGGGGCCCGCGCTGACGTCGCTTTTCGAGCAGGCGATCCAGCGGGTGTCGGGTCTCTGACGTGCCCCTCCGTGCGGCCGTGATCGATGACCGCGGGTCGAACCCGGTGGAGTTCGTCCTGGTCGGCACGCTCCTCACCGCCCTCACCCTCGCGGTGCTGCAGTTGGCGCTCGCGGTCTACGTGCGCAACGTGGTGCACGACGCGGCGGTGGAGGGCGCCTACTATGCGGCCCTCGCAGACGTCTCGCTCGGCGAGGGGAAGCAGCGCACGCAGGACGTGATCACCCGCGCGATCGGCCCCGCCTACGCGGACGACGTCGCCGTCGGGACGTCGCGCGTCGCGGACCGGGAGTCGGTCGACGTGCGGGTGCGGACCAGCCTGCCGGTGTTCGGCCTGATCGGCGTGCCGTATGGGCTGCAGGTCGAGGCTCACGCACCGGCGGAGTCGTTCGATGCGGGATGATCGCGGCTCGAGCTCCCTGGAGTTCATCGCCGCCGGGGTTCTGATGCTCGTGCCGCTGCTGTATCTGGTGATCGTGCTGGGCTCCGTTCAGGAGCAGACGCTGGGGGTCGAGGCCGCCGCCCGGCACGCGGCGCGCGTGATCGCGACCGCTCCCGACGCGAGGACGGCCGCCTCCCAGGGTGATGCGGTGCTGTCGAGCATCGCATCGCAGTACGGCATCGACGACGACGACGTGCAGTTGGCCGTGACGTGTCTGCCACAGGGCGTTCCGTGCCCGTCCGCCGGTGCGACCGTCATGGTCTCGGTCGCCACCAGCGCCCGCCTGCCGTTCGTACCCGCGGTCCTGGGCCTGGACAGAGCCGTGTCGGTGCCGATCGAGGCCGTGTCGGCGCAGAAGGTGTCGCGTCAGTGGGGTGCCGAGTGAAGGCGGGGGACGCCGCCCGGGGCACGGACGCGGAGGAGGGGAGCGTGCTGCTGCTCGTGCTCGGCTACGTGCTGCTCGCGCTCGCCGTGATCTTCGTGTGCGCCTGCGCCACCGACCTGTACATCGCCCAGAAGCGCCTGGACGCCCTCGCCGATGCGGCCGCGCTCGCCGGAACCGACGGCTTCGTCCTCACGGTGCAGGGGGAGACGCCGCGCGCGGAACTCACGGACGAGGCGGTGGCGGCGCAGGCCCGGCCGCTCGTCGAAGGTGCGGGCGGGGAGGAGGTGCTGGTGTCGGCGACCTCCCCGGACGGGGCTTCGGCCCGCGTGACCGTTCGCACGGCGTGGCATCCACCGCTCGTGTCGCCGTTCGTGCCGGAGGGTCTCACGCTGCAGGCGACCGCGACGAGCCGCACCGCCCTGCGGTGACCGGCCGGGGCCTCAGGCCTCCGCGGGCGGATCCGGGCGGGGGACGAAGCGGGGGATCCACCGAAGGAAACCGACGGCGCCGAGCAGTCCGATCACGCCGATGGCGCCCGCGGCGACGGAGAGCGTCGACACCGCGGTGATGGCGGAGACGAGCAGCGGGGCGACGGCGCCGCCGGCATCGGTCAGGGTGCGCCAGGAGCCGAGGAAGGCGGCGGGCTCGCGCTCCGGGGCGACGTCGGCGCCGAGCGTGAGCAGGATGCCGCTGGAGAGCCCGTTGCCCACGCCCAGGACGGCGGCGAACGTCCCGAACCACAGCACCGCGGCATCCCCGTCGTGGGTGAAGGCCAGGGCGAGGAACCCGACACCCATGAGCAGCATCGCCGGCATGGCCGCCCACAGCCGCCCGAACCGGTCCATCACCTGCCCGCTCGCGTAGAAGAGGGCGAAGTCGATCGCGCCCGAGACCCCGACGACCAGCGCGATCGTCGACGCGTCGAGCCCCAGCGACAGGCCCCACAGCGGCAGGACCACCTGCCGGGCGGAGCGGACGGCGGACAGAGACGCGGCGGCGAGACCGAGCCGTGACAGCAGTCGTCGCTGCCGCCACATGGTCTGGAAGATGCCCGCGCGCTCGATCGTCGGGATCGAGCCGCTCACGGCCTCTCCGCTGTCCTCCACGAAACGCTCGGTCGAACGCACCGGCGGGATCGTCGCCTCCGGGTCCGGCCCGAACAGCACGAGCAGCACCATCACCACGAGGCAGACGGCGAAGAACCAGATCGCCGCGGACTCGCTGCCGAACAGCTGCAGAAGCCCCGCGGCGACGAACGGGCCGATGAAGATGCCCAGACGGAAGCTGCCGCCCAACAGGGACAGTGAGCGCGCACGGAACGGCAGGGGTACGCGCGTGGTCATGAACGCGTGCCGCGCCAGCCCGAACGCGGCCGCGCACAGCCCGAGCACGAACACGGAGGCCGCGAGCACGCCGAGCGACGGCGCGAACAGCATGCCCGCTCCGGACAGCAGCGCCGCCGTTCCGGCGATCACCATCGTGTATCGCTCGCCGATGCGGCCCACGGCCCAGCCGGCCGGGAGGTTCCCGCAGAGCTGTCCCACCACGAGCGCCGACGCGACCAGCGCCGCCGTCGCCACGTCTGCGCCCATCGACGCGGCGATCACCGGGATCAGGGGGATGACGGCCCCCTCGCCGAGAGCGAAGAGGACGGTGGGCAGATACACCATCGGTCCGAACTGACGAAGGACCGTGGATGCGCTGCTCACCCTGCTCACGCTACTCCCGCGCGGGAGTAGCACCCGACGACGGCGTCCCCGCGGGCGCGGGCGGCACGTTAGGCTGAGGTGTCATGCTCGAACTAGATCTCTCCGCCGAAATCCAGGCGCTCAGGCACACCTTCGGCGACATCAGCGAGGTCGTCGATGTCAACCGTCTGCGCGAGGACATCGCGCGACTCAGCGAGGAGGCCGGTGCGCCCGACCTCTGGGACGACACCGAGAACGCGCAGAAGGTGACGAGTGCACTGAGCCACCGTCAGTCCGAGCTCGCGCGCATCACCGGCATCGCCCAGCGCCTCGACGACCTCGAGGTGCTCGTCGACCTGGCCAACGAGATGGGCGACGAGGACTCCGCCATCGAGGCGCGCAACGAGCTCGGCACCCTGACCGACCTCATCAACCAGCTCGAGGTGCAGACGCTCCTCGACGGCGAGTACGACGAGCGCAGCGCGATCGTCACGATCCGCTCCGGGGCGGGTGGCGACGACGCCACCGACTTCGCGGAGATGCTCATGCGCATGTACCTGCGGTGGGCTGAGCGGCACAAGTACCCCGTCAAGGTGATGGACACCTCGTACGCCGAGGGTGCGGGCATCAAGTCGGCGACCTTCGAGATCGATGCCCCCTACGCGTTCGGCACGATCTCCGTCGAGGCCGGCACGCACCGCCTCGCGCGCATCAGCCCCTTCGGCTCGGCCGACAAGCGGCAGACGTCGTTCGCCGCCGTCGAGGTGATCCCGCTGATGGAGGAGGCCACCGAGGTCGACATCCCGGAGAACGACATCCGCGTCGACGTGTTCCGCTCTTCGGGCCCGGGTGGGCAGTCGGTCAACACGACCGACTCCGCCGTGCGCATCACGCACCTCCCGACCGGCATCGTCGTGTCGATGCAGAACGAGAAGTCGCAGATCCAGAACCGGGCAGCCGCCATGCGCGTGCTGCAGAACCGCCTGCTGCTGCTGCAGAAGGAGCAGGAAGCGGCGAAGAAGAAGGAGCTGGCGGGCAACATCACCGCGAGCTGGGGCGACCAGATGCGCTCCTACTTCCTCTACGGCCAGCAGCTGGTGAAGGACCTCCGCACGGGGCAGGAGTCGGGTAACCCCGCCGCGGTGTTCGACGGCGACCTCGACGACTTCATCTCTGCCGGCATCCGCTGGCGCAAGCGCCGCGACGACGACGACTGACGCACGAAGGCCCCGGATCGCTCCGGGGCCTTCGTCGTGTGCGGCGGTCAGCGAGCGGCGCCGCGCAGCGTGCCGGTCACATCGTCGTAGCTGTAGGCGATGCACTGGATCGCGCGGTCACCCGCACGGGTCCACGACGCCTTCGTGGGCTGGTAGCTGTAGAAGTCCAGCTCCGACTGCTCGTACGGGACGCCGACGAATCCCTCGAACTGCGCCAGGCAGCCGTCCCACGCCTCGTCGAGCAGTGCGCTCTCGCCGGGGAAGGTCTGATCGTCGACCTCGTAGATGAAGTACACCTCGTCGGTGTGCGGCTGATCGCACGGCACGACCGGGAGCTCGAAGATCGTGTCCTCGCCGGTGTAGTCCACGTAGGGGAGGCAATCGCCCACCTCGAGGTCTTCGAACGCGACCATCTCGGCGCCGTCGATCGTCGACGGGTCGACGGGCGAACCGGACTCCGTCGCCGGCGCGCTCGGCGACGGCACCGGGTCTCCGGACGCCTCGACCGACGTGAGCCCGACCGCGATCAGGGCGACCGCGCCAGCGAGGGTCGAGCCGAGCACGGCCACGGCGAGCCCGGCGATGCCCGGCCACTTCGTTCCCCGCAGGAACAGCGAGACGAGCGACACGACGAAGCCGGCAGCCACGACGACCCATCCGATCGGCGCCGTGAGGGGCACGCACGCGAGCACGACCCCGACCAGCGCGACCGCGAGCCCGACCAGGCCGGGGATCGACGGACGCCGCGCGGTCGTGCTCGATGCGGCGGTCGGTGCGCCCGGGGGGCCGGGGCCCGGTGGCACGGCCGCTCCGTTGCCCGGGGCCGCGGTGGCTGCGGACCCCGGGGCTGCGGCGTACGGGGGCGCCGTGTACGGGGAGGACGGGGTGAACGGCGAGGACGGCGGGACGAACGGCTCGAAGGCCGCCTGGACCGGGGTGGCTGCGAGCGGCACCGGGGGTGTCGGCATCGCGGGCGTGGGCACCGCGGGCGTCGGCATCGCGGGCGTCGGCACCGCGGGTGCGGGCTCGGTCCCCGCGGTGGAGGCGGGAGGCTGCGGTACGCCCGACGACGCCGGGATCTCGGGCGCAGAGGGGTGCGGGTCGATGCTGCGGACGTGCGCGGTCCACTGCTGGCCGTCCCACCACCGCAGGCTGCCGGAGCCGTCGTCGTACCAGCCCTCGGGTGTCGTCATGAGCGGTGCCTCTGTCTTCTTCGGGCGACGCTCAGCGCGCGGTGGCTTCCACGGTCACGCGGGCGACCTCCTGGAACAGCTCGTCGCTGACGATCACGACGTACGATCCGCTCTGGGCGACATCGAACGACACGGTGCCCTGCGTGGTCTCACCCGCCGGGAGTTCACTCGATTCGAGTGTCGCATCGCCGAAGATGTCGTAGTCGCCCTCGGCACCCTCCGCGGTCTCGACCGAGAAGTACAGCGGGTTCACATAGGTCGTGCCCTCGAGCGTCTCCCACGTGAGGTCGATCACCAGGTAGCCGCCGTTGGTCGCCTCGAAGTCCGAGCCGTTGGTGGTGCCCCAGGTGGCGGACGTGATCGTCAGCTCCGCGCTGCCGGACATCTGCGTCACGGTGATCGGATCGCCGAGGCTGCCCTCGACGACCGTGCCGGAGCCGGTGCCGTCGTCCGTTCCGGAATCCGTGCCTGAGTCGCTCGTCCCCGTGTCGGAGCCGTCGTCGGGCAGCGAGTCGGAGCGGTCGACCTGGCTGGCGACGGCACCGAGGAAGAACACGAAGCTCATGATCGCGGCGATGATCGCGCCGAGCACCGAGACGCCCAGGCCCGTGATGCCCGGCCACTTCTTGCCCTTCAGGAACAGGGAGATGAGCGACACGATGAAGCCCGCGCCGAGGAACAGCCACGAGAAGACGACCGTGAACGGCGTGAAGGCGAGGAGCAGGCCGAGGGCGGCGAGACCGAGGCCGACGAGGCCCAGCACGGAGATCTTCGCCGGCGCCGGGGCTGCCGCGGCGTAAGCCGGAGCGCCGGGGTAGCCGCCGCCCTGAGCGGGATACGTCTGCGCGGTGGGGTAGGCCGCCTGCCCCGGGTAGCCGCCCTGGCCCGCAGGCTGCGCGGCGGGGGAGTACTGCCCGGGGTAGCCGCCCTGCGGAGAGGCGGCCAGTCCGGCGGGAGGCTGCACTCCGGTCGGAGGCGGCGTGACCGTCCCGGCCGCCGTGGCTCCGGGCGCAGACCAGTCGGCCACCGGCGCGGCACCGGGAAGCTCGTGGGCGCCCGAGGCTGGCGCGGCCCAGTCGCTCGCGGGCTCGGGTGCGACCACGGCCTCTGGCGCGTCAGCGGCGGCGGTGGCGGCGGTGGCGTCGGGTGCAGTGGCGTCGGGAGTGGCGGCGTCAGGTGCGGTGGCGTCGGCGGCGGTCGCGGTGGCGTCGGGCGTGGTGGTCTCGGGCGCGGTGGCGTCGGGTGCGGTGGCGTCGGCGGCCGTGGCCTCGGGCTGCGCGTCGGGCACCGCCGCGGCGGGCGCACCCGGCATCGTCTCGGACTCGGATGACGGGGACTCCTGGGCGGGCACAGCGGGCGTCTCGGGCGCGAAGTGCTCGGTCCACTGCTGGCCGTCCCACCACCGCAGCCGACCGGAGCCGTCGTCGTACCAGCCAGCAGGTGTCGTCATGGAAGTCCCCTCCGTGTGCGCGCTCGCGTGGGTGACGCGAATCGACTCTCCATGTATAGCAGTGGGCAGCGACGCCGACACCGTTTGCACAGGTCGACGGCCTGAGGCCGCGCGGGGTGTCGCAGCGGGTCAGCGCAGAGCCCGCGCTTAGGCTCGAATCGCCATGATTCGGTTCGAGAACGTCACGAAGCGCTACCGCGGGACGTCGAAGCCCGCCCTGTCCGGAGTCGACTTCGAAGTGCAACGCGGGGAGTTCGTCTTCCTCGTCGGCGCTTCGGGATCGGGCAAGTCGTCCTGCCTGCGGCTCATCCTGCGGGAGGACGTGCCCACCAGCGGTCGCGTCGCCGTCCTCGGTCGCGATCTCCGCTCCCTCGCGAACCGGAAGGTGCCGTACTTCCGTCGCCACATCGGCTCCGTGTTCCAGGACTTCCGCCTGCTGCCGTCCAAGACCGTGCACCAAAACGTCGCGTTCACGCTGCAGGTCACCGGCTCCTCGCGCGGTTTCATCCAGCAGGCCGTGCCCGAGGCCCTGGCACTGGTCGGGCTCGAGGGCAAGGAGAAGCGCATGCCGCACGAGCTCTCCGGCGGTGAGCAGCAGCGCGTCGCGATCGCCCGTGCCCTCGTGAACCGTCCGCAGGTGCTGCTGGCCGACGAGCCCACCGGAAACCTCGACCCCGCGACCTCCGTCGACATCATGCAGCTGCTCGCCCGCATCAACGCCGGTGGCACGACCGTGCTCATGGCCACGCACGAGGCGGGGTTCGTCGATCAGATGCGTCGCCGCGTGATCGAGCTGCGCGACGGCGAGATGGTGCGCGACGAGGTCCACGGCGGCTACGGCGACACCTCGAACATCCCGCGACTCGCGCCGGAGGAGGTGCGGGGAGCCGCCGCCGCGGCCGCCCTCACCGCGGTGCAGGAGGTGCAGCGGCAGACCGCCGACCTGTCGGTGGTGCGTGCCGCCCTGGCGGAGGAGCTCGACGCGCAGCGCCGCGCCGCCGCAGCCGCGGCCCCGCAGCCGGAACGTGAGCCGCAGGTGGTCGAGCCGCCCGAGCCGCCGCGTCGCGGAGTGGTGGAACCGCCGGATGAGGCGGAGCGTACCCCGGCCGCGGAGAAGGCTCCGGTCGAGCGTCCGGCCACCCCTCGCACACACCCGATCGTGCTGCCGGAGGTCGACGTCGCCGAGCTCGGCGTGGCCGACCGTCTCGGCCTCTCCGACCAGGACGACGAGGAAGTGGGCCCGACCTCATGAGAATCGGCCTGATCCTGACCGAGGCCCTCGTTGGTCTCCGTCGCAACATCTCGATGGTCATCTCCGTCGTGCTGGTGACGTTCGTGTCGCTGACCTTCGTGGGCGCGGCGATCCTCATGCAGTCCCAGATCGGCGTGATGCGGGGCTATTGGGCCGAGCGTGCCCAGGTGGCGGTGTACATGTGCTCGGCGGTGTCGGAGTCGGACACCTGCGTCGACGGCGCCGCCAGCGAGGAGCAGGTCGCCGCGGTGCGCGCCCAGCTCGAGGGCGACGCGCTGGCGCCGCTGATCAGCTCCATGACGTTCGACACCAAAGAGGAGACGTACGCCAAGCTCGTCGAGCAGGTGGGCGAGGAGCAGGCGAGCGTGCTCACGCCCGACCAGGCGTTCGAGGTGTTCTTCGTGACGATGAAGGATCCGGGGCAGTCGCAGGTGCTCGCCGAGGCGTTCAGCGGACAGGCGGGCGTGGAGCAGGTGCAGGACCAGCTGCAGTACCTCGAGCCGCTGTTCTCCGCGCTCACCGTCGCGACCTACATCGCGGTCGGGATCGCCGTGCTGATGCTGATCGCCGCGACCCTCCTGATCGGGACGACCATCCGACTATCGGCCTACGCGAGACGCAAGGAGATCGGGATCATGCGCCTGGTGGGCGCGTCCAACCGGTTCATCCAGACGCCGTTCGTGCTGGAGGGCGTCTTCGCGGCCTTCCTCGGCTCGGCGCTCGCGTGTGCGGCAGTCGTCGCCGGGGTGCACTTCGGCGTCAACGGCTACCTGCGCGGGCGGGTCCCGTTCATCACGACCTGGGTCACCATGAACGACGCGTTCCTCGTGGTGCCCGTGCTGGTGGGGATCGGCGTCGTGCTGGCGGCGCTGTCGGCCGGCTTCGCGATCCGTCGCTGGCTGCGCACCTGATACCCTGAAAGGCTGCTCGGCCGGATCCTCGGTCGAGCTCGTCACGGCAACAGGAGAGCATCATGCCCAGGGAACGCGGGGAGAAGGTCGTCGCGACCAATCGTCGCGCGCGTCACGACTACACCATCGAGAAGTCGTACGAGGCGGGAATGGTGCTCACCGGCACCGAGGTCAAGTCACTCCGTCAGGGGCGCGCGAACCTCAGCGACGGATACGCGTTCGTCAAGGGGAACGAGGTGTTCCTCGACGCCGTGCACATCCCGGAGTACTCGCAGGGGCACTGGACCAACCACTCCGCCAAGCGCATCCGCAAGCTGCTGCTGCACCGTGAGGAGATCGCCAAGCTCTCCCACGCGGTCTCGGCCGGTGGATACACCCTGATCCCGCTGAAGCTCTACTTCTCCGACGGCAGGGCCAAGGTCGAGATCGCTCTCGCGAAGGGAAAGCGCGAGTACGACAAGAGGCAGACGCTGCGCGAGCGGCAGGACACGCGCGAGGCCGAGCGGGCCATGCGCCTGCGCAACCGCGTCGGCGAGTAGCCCGCGCCGTCAGGGCGCCGGGGTGAAGCCGAACACGCGGCCGAGGAACGCGAGCTCGCGCTGCAGAGCGTCCACGATGTTCTCCGCGCTGCGGAAGCCGTGCCCCTCTGCCGGATACAGCGCGTACTCGTGCTCGATGCCGTTCGCGGCGAGGGCGTTGCGGATCGCCTCGGACTGCGACGGAGGCACCACGCGGTCCTCGCCGCCCTGGAGCAGCAGCACGGGCACGTCGATCCGGTCGGCGTGCGTGAGGGGTGAACGCTCGACGTACACGTGCTCGTCCTCCGGCAGCCGCCCGACCAGACCGTCGAGGTACGGCGCCTCGAAGTCGTGCGTCTCGGCGGCCAGCAGGCGCAGGTCCGCCACACCGTAGCGGCTGATGCCCGCCGCGAAGGTCCCGCCCCGCACCAGCGCCGACAGAACGGTCCAGCCGCCGGCCGAACCGCCGCGGATCGCGATGCGCGCGGGGTCGGCGAGCCCCGCATCGGCCAGGCCCCGCGCGGCGGCGACCACGTCGTCCACGTCGACCACACCCCACTGCCCGACGAGGCGGTCGCGGTAGGCGCGGCCGTAGCCGGTGGAGCCGCCGTAGTTCACGTCGAGCACGCCGATGCCGCGGCTCGTGAAGAACGCGACCTCGGACGACGCGGCCCCCGTCACATGCGCGGTCGGTCCTCCATGGACGAACACGATGTACGGCGGAAGCTCGCCGGGAGCCGCGGTGTGCGCGGGGTTCGCGGGCGGGTAGGCGAACGCGTGCACCGAGCCGTGCGCGCCGTCCACCACGATCGGCTGCGCGCCGGGCATCCACTCCGGATCGGACGGGACCCCGCCCGCCACGGCCTCCACGCGGCCCGAGTCGAGGTCAACGCACCACACCCCGGGCGTGGTGCCCGAGCTGTTGCCGCTGAGCAGCACGCGGGAGCCGGACACGTCGTCCACGCTCACGTGCCCGTCGGCGGGGAGGTCCAGCGCGGTGCTCGTCGTGCCGTCCGCCGGGAGCACGTGCACCTCGTCGCGGCCGTTCGTGCGCGCGGCGACCACGCGTCCGTCCGCCAGCGGCTGGAACCACCGGTTGCCCAGCACCCACAGGCCGTAGCCGGTGTCGGCGTCGGTCCCGGTCAGGGCGATCGGTGCGGCTGCGGGTGTCACGCCGTCGACGTGAAGGCGCTGCACCTGCCAGCGCCCGGACGCGTCGTCGGCGTACACGAGCGCGGTGTCGTCGAGCCACTCCGGCTGCAGGGCGGCGGACGACGCGATGCGCACGATCTCGCCGTCGGCGAGCGACGCGATCGCGAGCTGCGCCTCGTCCCACGGCATCGTCCGCTCGTGCCACTCGACCCAGGCCACCCGCGTGCCGTCGGGCGACAGCGCCGGGTGCGCGAAGAAGCCCGTGCCCTCCGCGATCACCCGGAGCGCGCCGTCGTCCTCGGCCGCGGATCCGTCCACCGGGATCTCGACGATGCCGCGCCGGTGCGGGTCCGGACGGAGGTCTTCGCGCACGGCCAGCAGTCGTCCGCTCTGCAGTCGGAGTCCGCCGTACGACGCACCGGCGGGCGTGAGCGGCTCGGGCTCGCCCCCGGGGACGAGGCGATGCACGCGCTGATCCGCGCCCGAGACGAAGAACAGCGCACCGTCGCCGGCCGTCCACGCCCCGCCGCCGTACTCGTGCACGCGCGACCGCGCACTCCACGGAGCCGGCAGGATCTCGGCGCCGGAGGAGCTGCGTACGGTCACGCGTCCGGCTTCGGCCGGCACGGACTCGCCCCACCAGATCTCCGACCCGGCGAACCGGGCGCCGTCGATGCGCGGTGCGGAGGTCGCGACAGACGCGGCGGTGAAGGGGGAGGGCCAGGAACCGAAGGGCAGCGACGACATGCCTCGAGCCTAGGCGGACCGACACACGGCGTCACACACGTGCGGCCCCGCGCGGGGCTGTTCTAGGTTGCTGGAAACGCCCGGTTCGTCCAGGGCGTGGAGCGACAGCCGAGCCCGGCACCCGCCCGCGAACGACACGCCTCCCGTGCCGTCCGCGCGCCCCGGCCCCCTGTCCCCAGGAGTGAAGATGTCCACCGAGATCGACACCACCGGCACCGCCCGCGTGCCGTTCTCCTTCGAGCTCTACCCTCCGCGCAACGCGTCGAGCGAGGAGGCGCTGCACGAGACCGTCCTGCGCCTGGCCGCAGCCGGTCCGGAGTTCCTGTCGGTGACCTACGGTGCCGGCGGCTCCACCGGGGGGCGCTCGCTCGATGTGCTGCGCTTCATCCGCACCCACACCGACGTCGAGCCCCTCGCTCATCTCACGTGCGTCGGCAACACCTACGTCGGGGCGACCGCGCTCATCCGCGAGTTCCTCGACGCGGGGATCCTCAGCTTCCTCGCCCTGCGGGGCGACCCGCCCGCCGGGCAGACCGAGGACTTCCTCGGCGACCTGGAGAGCGCGGCCCAGCTCGTCCAGCTGATCGACCGCGTGCAGGCCGAGCGTGCGCCGTACGAGGAGTCGCCGGTTCCCGGGATCCCCGGTGCCGCCCGGGTCGCGCCGCGGCGGAGGGTGAACATCGCGGTGGCCGCGTTCCCGAAGGGCCACCCGCGGGCGACCCACCGCACGCAGGATGTGGAGGCCCTGCTCGCGAAGCAGGCCGCCGGTGCGACGTTCGCGATCACACAGCTGTTCTTCCACGCCGACGACTACCTGGCCTTCGTGGAGCGTGCCCGCGCGGCCGGGGTGACCATCCCGATCCTGCCCGGCATCATGCCCATCACCTCGCCCGCTCGGCTCTCCCGCGTGCTGGAGCTCACGGGAGAGGAGCTGCCCGGAGAGCTCTCCATCGCCCTCGACGTGGAGCCGACCGCCGAGGGCCGCCGCGAGATCGGCATCGCCTGGGCCGCGCGCCTGGCCGCGCAGGTCGTGGCCGGCGGCGCCCCCGGCGTGCACCTCTACGCCTTCAACCAGCACGAGACCGTCCTCACCGTCCTCGCCGAAGCCGGCATCCTCCCGGCTCTGCGCCGTTAGACCCCCGCCGAAAGGAAACACCATGACCGCATTCCCCGAGGGAACCATCCTCGGCTACCCCCGCATCGGCCGTCGCCGCGAGCTCAAGAAGGCCGTCGAGGCGTTCTGGGCGGGCCGCATCGACGAGCAGGAGCTGGAGCGCACGGCCGCCGAGCTGCGCGCCGCCACCCGAGAGCGGCTCGCCGCGCTCGGCCTCGGCCGGGACGACTCCGCGATCCCGGAGTCCTTCTCGTTCTACGACCAGGTGCTCGACGCCGCGGTGACCGTGGGCGCGATCCCCTCGCGCTTCGAGCACCTGCGCGCCGCCGACGGCACGGTCGGCCTCCCGGCGTACTTCACGATCGCGCGGGGCGAGGGGGAGCGCGCGCCGCTGGAGATGACGAAGTGGTTCGACTCGAACTACCACTACCTCGTGCCGGAGATCGGTCCGGAGACGGTGTTCTCGCTGTCCAGCGACCGGCTCGTGCGCGAGGTCGCAGAGGCCGCTGCCGCAGGCTTCACGACCCGCCCGGTCGTGGTCGGCCCGGTCACCCTGCTGGCGCTCGCGAAGGCCTCGGACGACGCCCCCGAGGGCTTCGAGC
The DNA here is from genome assembly GCF_042729675.1 of Microbacterium sp. NPDC060132. Lineage (NCBI taxonomy): Bacteria > Bacillati > Actinomycetota > Actinomycetes > Micrococcales > Microbacteriaceae > Microbacterium > Microbacterium sp. NPDC060132. The sequence goes on from NZ_JBHWXU010000002.1 coordinate 198,813, forward strand.
CGCTGTCGCGCCTGGACGACGTGCTCCCCGTGTACCGGGAGTTGCTCGCCCGCCTCCGGGCCGCGGGAGCGACCTGGGTGCAGCTCGACGAGCCGGCGCTCGTGAGCGAGTCGCTCCCCGCCGACACCGCCGCCCTGGCGACCGCGGCCGAACGTGCACTCGCCGTGCTCGGGGGAGCGGAGGACCGTCCGTCGATCCTCGTCGCCGCCCCGTACGCGGCGCTCGACGCCGTGTTCCCGGTCCTCGCGGCCGCGCCCGTCGAGGCGATCGCGGTCGACCTGGTCCGTGGCGCTGTGCCGTCCGCGGCGGAGGGTCTCGCGGACAAGACGCTCGTCGGCGGCGTGATCGACGGGCACAACATCTGGCGGGGCGACCTGGCCGCGGCGTTCGCCACGCTCGAGCGTCTGCGCGACCTGGGGGCCGCGGCCGTGTCGGCCTCCACCTCGACCTCGCTGCTGCACGTGCCGCACGACGTCGCCGACGAGACCTCGCTCGACCCCCGCCTGGTGTCGTGGCTGGCGTTCGCCGATCAGAAGGTGCAGCAGGTCGGCGTGCTGGCCCGCGGGCTGTCGCACGGCCCCGAGGCGATCGCCGCCGAGCTCGACGAGGCCTCGGCGGCCCTGCGCGACCGGCTGGATGCGCCCGGCGTGCGCGACGGCGCGGTGCGCAAGCGGGCGCTGGTCGACGCCGACTTCTCTCGGGTGTCCTACGAGGAGCGGGAGAGTGCGCAGGAGGCCCTCGGCCTCCCGGTCCTGCCCCTGACGACGATCGGGTCGTTCCCGCAGACCGCCGACATCCGTCGCGCACGGGCGCGGTTCACGCGCGGTGAGATCCCCCGCGACGACTACGACGACTTCCTGCGCCGGGAGATCGCCGCGGTCGTGTCGCTGCAGGAGGATCTCGGGCTCGACGTGCTGGTGCACGGGGAGCCGGAGCGCAACGACATGGTGCAGTACTTCGCCGAGAACCTCGACGGCTTCGCGGTCACGGAGCACGGGTGGGTGCAGTCGTACGGCTCCCGCGCCACACGACCGTCGATCCTGTGGGGCGACGTCTCCCGGCCGGCACCGATCACGGTCGACTGGTCCGGATACGCGCAGTCGCTCACCGCGAAGCACCTCAAGGGCATGCTCACGGGGCCGGTGACGATCCTCGCGTGGTCGTTCGTGCGCGACGACCAGCCGCTGGGGGAGACCGCGAACCAGGTCGCCCTGGCGCTGCGCGAGGAGATCGCCGACCTCGAGGCGGCGGGCATCGCCGTGATCCAGGTCGACGAGCCGGCCCTGCGCGAGCTGCTGCCGCTGAAGAAGGCCGATCAGCCGTCCTACCTGGACTGGTCGGTGGCGTCGTTCCGTCTGGCGACCGGTGGGGCAGCACCGGGCACGCAGGTGCACACGCACCTCTGCTACTCGGAGTTCGGTGTCGTGATCGACGCGATCCGCGCGCTGGACGCCGACGTCACGTCCATCGAGGCCGCCCGCAGCCGGATGGAGGTCGTCGCGGACATCGCCGAGGCCGGGTTCGACCACGGCATCGGCCCCGGCGTCTACGACATCCACTCCCCGCGGGTTCCCGCGGTGGAGGAGGTGGAGTCCCTGCTGCGTCGCGCCGTGGAGGAGATCCCCACGCGGCAGCTCTGGGTCAACCCGGACTGCGGCCTCAAGACCCGCGGCTACGAGGAGACCACCGCGTCGCTGCGGAACATCGTCGAGGCCACGCGCCGCGTGCGCGCCGAGGTGGGCGCCTCGGTCTGATCACGTGACGAAGGCCCTCTCCGAGCGATCGGGGAGGGCCTTCCTCGTGTCCGGGTCAGACGGCTCGCAGCACCGCGACGACCTTGCCGAGCACCACGGCCTCGTCGCCGAGGATGGGCTCGAAGGCGGTGTTCCGCGGCAGCAGCCACGTGTGTCCATCGCGGCGACGGAGCACCTTGACGGTGGCCTCGCCATCGAGCATCGCCGCGACGATCTCGCCGTTCTCGGCGTCGTGCTGCGAGCGGACGACGACCCAGTCGCCGTCGCAGATGGCGGCGTCGATCATCGACTCGCCGGAGACCTTGAGCATGAACAGGTCGCCCTTGCCGACGAGCTGCCGGGGGAGCGGGAAGATCTCCTCGACCTGCTGGTCCGCGGTGATGGGCACGCCGGCGGCGATGCGGCCGACGAGGGGCACGAGCGCGGCGTCGCCGACGGGAGTCGTGACATCGGCCGGGTTCTCGGCGCCGGAGCCGGTGCCGGGCAGGTCGATCAGCACCTCCATGGCCCGCGTCTTGCCCGGGTCTCGACGCAGGTAGCCGCTCAGCTCCAGCTGGCCGAGCTGGTGCGTGACGCTGGAGAGCGACTTGAGCCCGACGGCGTCGCCGATCTCGCGCATGCTCGGCGGGTAGCCGTTCTGGGCGATGGCGGCCTGGATGACCTCCAGGATCGCCATCTGCTTGGGGCTGAGGCTCTTGCGACGGCGGGTCCGCGGCGCCTCCGACTCCGGGGCTGTGGTCTCGCTCATGATGCTCCTTCAGTGCGTGAGATCCGACGTCGCTCTTCGAATGTCGGTGGCCCGTGGTGGGGTGTCCTTGTCGAAACCGTATCCGAGAATCGCGCCGATCTGGAAGATCTGTTCGAGCGTGTCGGACGATTCGTGGACAGGGTTTCGAAGACAGCTTGACAGATGTTCGAACTCGAAGATATCTTCGGAACGTAGCTTCGCATTCACGGCTCCCGGCCGAGTCGCGGATGCGAACGCTACGCCAACCTCCCCGGGCCCTCGCGGCGCCGGGACAGTGAAGGAGCAGACATGAGCACCATCAGCCTCAGCACCGCGACCGCGATCTCCGCCACGGCCCGTCCGGCCACGCGGCTCCGGCTCACGGCTCGCGGTCGCGGTGTGCTGCTCGCGGTCGCGTCCGTCCCGCTCGCCGTCGGCATCGCCTTCGCGGCGATCAGCGGCGGCAGCGCCATCGCCTCCGGTGCCGACAAGCCCGTGGCCGCCGTCGAGACCATCACGGTCATGCCCGGTGACACCCTCTGGTCGATCGCCGGCTCGATCGCTCCCGAGGCCGACCCGCGCGACGTGATCGGCGACATCAGCCGCATGAACCTGCTCCGCGGCGGAGAGATCCAGATCGGTCAGGAGCTCGCGATCCCGGCGCAGTACGCGGAGTGACGCATGGCCGTCGGTGCCGCCTCGTCCTCTTAACATGGATAGGGTGACCCTCTCCCTCAACGATCTCCCGCTGCGCGACGATCTGCGCGGACTCACTCCGTACGGCGCACCGCAGGCACCGCTCCCGATCGCCCTCAACGTCAACGAGAACACGCATCCCGTTCCCGACGAGGTCGCCAGCGACATCCTCGACGACATCGCCGTGGCGATCCGCGACGTCAACCGCTATCCCGACCGGGAGTTCACCACGCTGCGGGAGGCGTTCGCGGACTACCTCGGTCACGGGCTCACGGCCGAGCAGATCTGGGCGGGCAACGGCTCGAACGAGGTGCTGCAGCACATCCTGCAGGCGTTCGGCGGACCGGGGCGGACGGCGTTCGGCTTCGCTCCGACCTACTCGATGTATCCGCTGATCGCGCAGGGCACGGGTGCGTCATGGGTCGCCGGCACCCGGCACCCCGACTACTCGATCACCCCGGAGGAAGCCGCGGCACAGGTGCGCGCCACCGACCCCGACGTGGTGATCCTGTGCTCGCCCAACAACCCCACCGGTACGCCGCTCGGGCTCGACGTCGTCGCGGCGGTCTACGAGGCCGCGCGCGGCGTGGTGATCGTCGACGAGGCGTATCAGGAGTTCGCACCGCATGACGCGCCGTCCGCGCTCACGCTCCTCGAGGGCCGTCCGCGGCTCGCTGTGTCGCGCACCATGAGCAAGGCCTTCGCATTCGCCGGAGCGCGCGTCGGCTACCTGGCCGCAGACCCCGCGTTCATCGACGCGCTCCGCCTCGTGCGGCTGCCGTATCACCTGAGCGCGCTCACGCAGGCCGCGGCGGTGGCGGCGCTGCGCAACGCCGACGTGATGCTCGGCATGGTCGAGGAGATCGTCGAGCAGCGCGATCGCATCACAGCGACGCTGGAGGCACTGGGGTACACGCCCCACGAGACCTGGTCGAACTTCGTGCTGTTCGGTGGCGTGGCCGACCCGCAGGCCACGTGGCGGCAGTTGTACGACCGCGGTGTGCTCGTGCGCGACGTCGGCATCCCCGGCCACCTCCGCGTCAGCGCGGGCACCGAGGCCGAGACGACCGCGTTCCTGGACGCCCTGGCCTCGATAGGATCGGCATCATGACCACCCCCGCGAACCCCGCCCGCACCGCGCGTCGCGTGCGCAGCACGTCGGAGTCGACCGTCGAGCTGGAGCTGAACCTCGACGGCACCGGGGTGAGCCGCATCGACACCTCCGTGCCGTTCTTCGACCACATGCTGACGGCGTTCGCGAAGCACTCGCTGACCGATCTCACCGTCCGCGCCTCCGGTGACACGCACATCGACGCGCACCACACGGTGGAAGACGTCTCGATCGTGCTGGGTCAGGCCATCCTGGAGGCGCTGGGTGACAAGGCGGGCATCTCCCGCTACGGCGATGCGCTCGTGCCGCTCGACGAGGCGCTGGCGCAGGCCGTCGTCGACATCTCCGGTCGTCCGTACCTCGTGCACGAGGGCGAGCCCGTCGGTTTCGAGCAGCACCTCATCGGCGGGCACTTCACGGGCTCGCTCGTGCGCCACTCCTTCGAGGCCATCGCGTTCAACGCGGCGCTGACGGTGCACGTGCGCGTGCTCGGCGGCCGTGACCCGCACCACATCGCCGAGGCGGAGTACAAGGCCTTCGCGCGCGCGTTCCGTCAGGCGAAGGCGCTCGACCCGCTCGTCGACGGCATCCCGTCCACCAAGGGGGCCCTGTGAGCGCGGCACCCCGCGTCGCGGTCTTCGACTACGAGTCCGGCAACGTGCACTCCGCGGTCAAGGCGCTCGTGGCCGCGGGTGCCGACGCGGTGCTCACGCGCGACCGCAGTGAGGCGCTCGAGGCCGACGGCTTCGTCGTGCCGGGGGTCGGGGCGTTCCAGGCCGTGCGTGATGCGCTGCACGCGCACGGGGGCGACGAGATCATCGGGCGGCGTCTCGCGGGCGGTCGCCCCGTGCTGGGCATCTGCGTCGGCATGCAGGTGCTGTTCGAGCACGGGGTCGAGCGCGGCCACGACACCGCGGGCCTGGGGGAGTGGCCGGGCGCGGTCACCGAGCTCAACGCTCCCGTGCTGCCGCACATGGGCTGGAACACGGTCGACCCCGGCGAGGACACGGTGCTGTTCCGCGGCATCGAGGAGGAGCGGTTCTACTTCGTGCACTCCTACGCGGCGCAGTCGTGGGAGCTCGACGTGATCCCGCCGTTCCCCCAGCCGGTGCTGACCTGGGCCACCTACGGCGATCCCTTCCTGGCGGCCGTGGAGAACGGACCGCTGTCGGCGACGCAGTTCCACCCGGAGAAGTCGGGCGAGGCGGGCATCCAGCTGCTGCGCAACTGGGTCACCAGCCTCTGAGCCCGTGAGCCGGGGGCTGTCGCACGCGGCCGGTCCGGCCGTTCGGCGTCAGAGCCCTCTGGCGACGGCCGCCGCCGCCGACAGCCACGCTCGCTGCGTCCGTCCGGCGAGGGCGGTGTAGCGCAGCGGGCCGTCGACCATCTCCCGATCGAACGGGATCGCATGCACCTCTCGGCAGAGCGAGCGGTACCCGTCGGACACCGCGCCGATCTCGGTCGGTGTCGCGTGGGGATCGGCCTGCGAGACGATCACGACCGCCTGCTCGACGAGGTGAGCCGAGCGCTCGTCGCGTTCGGCGAGGGCTTCGAGCAGGAGGGCCCCGGCCTCGGCGTGGTCTCCGCGGGAGGTGGTCGCGACCACGAGCTGATCCGTGTGGTCGATCATCCGGCGCCACAGCGGGTCGGTCTCATCGTTGCCCGAGTCGACGAAGATGAGTCGGTAGAACCGGGAGGCCACCGTGTGCAGCACGTCGACCTCGGCCGGGCCCAGGCGATCGTCGTGTGCCAGGCGTGGCGGCTGCGAGCGGAGGACGTCGAAACGGTCGCGCGGCTGGTGATGAACGTAGTCCGCCAGGTCAGCGGCTTGGGCGCCCGGGCTGATCAGGCGGCTGCTGTCGGAGAGCATCTCCCGCAGGGTGTTGCGGTGTGATGCCGATTCCGTGCGCCAGCCAAGGGTCCCGCGCGTCTGGTGGTTGTCCCAGGCGAGCACGCCCGCACCCCCGAACCGGGCGAACACCGCGGCGAGAAGCGCTGTGGTGGGTGTCTTCCCCGCGCCGCCCTTGCTGTTCACGATCGCGATCGTGCGCGGCCCGGACCACTGGCGACTCACAGCGGCCTCGTCGCGGCGGAACGCCTCCTCGACGGAGCCGGGACCGAAGTCCATGCCGATGCGGTTGAGGGCGCCGCGGAACCCCATCCGGGCGGGCTCGGCCGGAAGCTCCTCGGTGAGGAAGGACGGGCGGGTCGTGGTCTCGCGCTGCGGCGAGCGACGGCGGCTTCGCCCGGACGATGCGGTGTGCGCAGATGCGTTCTGCGCGGACGCGTCGGCGGATCCGGCGGCGCGGGACTCGGCGGGTTCGGGGGACCGGGCGGATGCGGATGCGGATGCGAGGGCAGGGGACGCGACGGGTTCGGGGGACTCGGCGGATGCGGATGCGGATGCGGGGGCGGGGGTGATGATCTCTGCCGGAGTGCTGGTGGGGGTGGGCGCCACAGCCGGTATCTGTGCCTGTGTCGGTGTCTGTACCGGTGTCGGTGTCGGTGCCGGTGTCGCGGTCGGTGCCGGTGCCGGTGCCGGTGCCGGTGCCGGTGCCGGTGTCGGTGTCGGTGTCGCGGTCGGTGCCGGTGTCGGTGCCGGTGTCTGTGTCGGTGTCGGTGCCGGTGTCGGTGTCGGTATCTGTGCCGGTGTCGGTGCCTGTGTCTGTGTCGGTGTCGGTGTCGGTGTCGGTATCGCGTTCGGTGCCGTTGCCGAGGCCGGTACCGGTGCCGAGGTCGGTGTCGGCGTCGCGGCGCGCGTGGGTGCCGCGATCTGTGCGGGTGCGCGGGTGGGGGTGACCGCGGAGGTCGCGGACTGGGACGCGCGCCCCGAAGCGCGTGCGGGCCACGGCGCCGGGGAGGCGGACGACTCGGCGGCCGGGCGGGGAGCGGCCGAGCCGCGGATGGCGGACCGGGGGCGGGGGACGGCGATCTCCTGGTCGGCTCGGACGCGTCGGTACTCGGACGGGGGCCCTGGTTCTCGCGCTGACATCCGTAGCATGTTACCCGACGAATGTCAGGCATGGACGGCGGCGCCGCTGCGACCGACGGTCGGCGTCATGCATTTGAGTGGGTGCCGACCGCCGCGGTAGCCTCGTGTGTCGCGCCCGCTCGGGCCGCAGAGACACCCGAACCAAGGACCCCATGAACGACTTCGCGCAGTCACCTTCGCTCACGCTCCTCCCCGCGGTGGACGTCGCCGGCGGCAAGGCCGTCCGACTCACCCAGGGCGAGGCCGGCACCGAGACGAGCTACGGCGACCCGCTCGACGCCGCAGGGGAGTGGGTCGCGCAGGGCGCCTCCTGGATCCACCTGGTCGACCTCGACGCGGCGTTCGGCCGCGGCAGCAACGCACCGATCCTGCGCAAGGTCATCAAGCAGTTCCGCGGCGTGAACGTGGAGCTCTCCGGAGGCATCCGCGACGATGCGAGCCTGGAGGCGGCGCTCGAGAGCGGCGCGGCGCGCATCAATCTCGGTACCGCCGCGCTGGAGAACCCGGAGTGGGCGGCCGACGTCATCAGCCGCTTCGGCGAGGCGATCGCGGTCGGCCTCGACGTGCGCGGCACCACTCTCGCCGCCCGCGGCTGGACCAAGGAGGGCGGCGACCTCTGGGAGGTGCTGGAGCGCCTGGAGGATGCCGGCTGCAGCCGCTACGTGGTCACCGACGTCACGAAGGACGGCACACTCCGCGGCCCGAACCTGGAGCTGCTGCGCGAGGTGACCTCGCGCACGCCGAAGCCGGTCGTGGCGTCCGGCGGGGTCTCCAACCTCGACGACATCGCGGCGCTGCGCGAGCTGGTGCCGCTGGGCGTCGAGGGCGCCATCGTCGGCAAGGCGCTCTACGCCGGAGCCTTCACCCTGGCCGAGGCGCTGGATGTCGCCGGAGACTGACCCCCACGGCCACGGCCCGGAGGCGCACAACCACGCCGATTCCGCGGGTGTTCCGTGGGAGGGCCGCAGCTTCGAGTCGAACCCGCACGCGGCCGATGACGGCTCCGCCGATCCCGCCCTGCTCGACGCCCTTCAGCGCTTCCGGGCGGGCGAGGGATCGCAGGCGGAGGTCGTCGACGCCTTCCGCGCCGCGCGCGTGCTGATCCCGCTGATCGCGGAGAAGGGCGAAGAGGGGGTCGCGCCGAGCGGGCTCGCGGTCGACAAGACCCAGGAGCTGTCGATCGTCACGGTCGCGGCGCCCGACGGCCGGCGCGTCCAGCCCGTGTTCTCCTCGGTCGAGGCGATGCAGCGGTGGGACGCGACGGCGCGACCGATTCCGGTGGAGGCGGTGCGTGCGGCTCTGGCCGCATCCGCGGAGGACACCGACCTGATCGTGCTCGACCCCACGTCCGACACGGAGTTCGTGATCCGGCGCCCGGCGGTCTGGGCGGTCGCGCAGGGGCACGCGTGGGAGCCGAGCTTCCTGTCGCCCGAGGTGTTCACGGCGCTGCAGGAGAGCGTCGCGCACGAGCTCGCGGTGATCGACGTGGCCGTGGCCGCGGGCGACCCCGACGCCCGCCTGCGCGGGCCCGAGCTGGTCGTGATCCTCGAGCTGGTCGACGGGCTCGAGCGCGAGGTGCTCGACGCCGTGCTCGGTCGTCTGGCTCAGCGCTGGGCGGCCGACGACCGCATCGCCGTGCTCGCGGACTCGCTCACGGTCAAGCTCCGCCGCAGCGCCTGAACCGCGACGGGCGCCGGCTCAGGTGACCGGGCCGGTCCACTTCTCGCCGGGGCCCTTGCCGATCGGGTCGGGGATGGTCGATGCCTCGCGGAACGCGAGCTGGAGCGAGCGGAGGCCGTCGCGCAGCGACCGCGCGTGCATGTCGCTGATCTCGGGGGCGCCGGCGGTGATGAGCCCGGCGAGGGCGTTGATGAGCTTGCGGGCCTCGTCGAGGTCGAGCTGTTCGGCCGCGTCGGGCTCGTCGGCCAGGCCGAGCTTGACGGCGGCGGCGCTCATGAGGTGCACGGCCGCGGTCGTGATGACCTCGACGGCGGGGACGTCCGCGATGTCGCGAACCGCGGACGAGGCCGCCTCCTCCTGTCGTGCCCAGCGCTCTTCGCGCTCGCGTGCCGCCTCGTCGGGTGCCTGGTTCGTCACTTCGCCTTGCCTTCTGTTAGACTTTGGCGGGCTCCGGAGCGTCATGCTCTGGAACGAAAGAGGATTCACTTCCCACCCGCGCTTGCCGTTCCAGGCTACCGGGTCTTGCACTCCGCCGGTTCACTCGTCACGAGAGGACCGGTAGACAGGGTGTGGAGCCGGCGTCTGAGTGCCGGCGGGTGGGAGACGAGTTCGATTTCGCCCGGGATGCATCCGCATCACGGTGGCCGAATCACATCGTCTAAGGAGCTCCGCATCAGCGATCCCCGCACCAATGAGCGCATCCGAGTCCCCGAGGTCCGCCTCGTCGGCCCCTCGGGTGAGCAGATCGGCGTTGTCCGCATCGAGGCAGCGCTGCGTCTCGCACAGGAAGCCGATCTCGACCTCGTTGAGGTCGCCCCGAACTCGAAGCCGCCCGTGGTCAAGATCATGGACTACGGCAAGTTCAAGTACGAGGCCGCCCAGAAGGAGAAGGAAGCGCGTCGTAATCAGGCGAACACGATCCTCAAGGAAGTCCGCTTCCGACTGAAGATCGAGGCGCACGACTACACGACGAAGCTCAAGCGCGCCGAGGGCTTCCTCAAGGCCGGCGACAAGGTCAAGGCGATGATCCTCTTCCGCGGTCGCGAGCAGTCGCGCCCGGAGCAGGGTGTGCGTCTGCTGCGCAAGTTCGCGGAAGACGTCGCCGAGTTCGGCACCGTCGAGTCGAACCCGACGATCGACGGCCGCAACATGGTCATGGTGGTCGCGCCGATCAAGAGCAAGTCCGAGGCGAAGCAGGAGCAGAACGCGGTGCGCGACGCGCAGCGTGCGGCGAACAAGCAGGCTGCCCGCGACGCCAAGAGCGACTCGGCCGCCCCGGCCGCACCCGCCGCGGAGTGACATCCGCCCCACGAACTCCCGCAACGCGGGTAGACACCGTCGCCTGAGAAGGCGCCATCACGAAGGAAGAGAAGATGCCGAAGCAGAAGACCCACTCGGGTGCTAAGAAGCGCTTCAAGATCACCGGCAGCGGAAAGCTGAAGAAGCAGCAGGCGAACATGCGCCACAACCTCGAGCACAAGTCGAGCCGTCGCACCCGTCGTCTGAACCAGGACCAGGTGCTGTCGAAGGCTGACACCAAGGTCGCGAACAAGCTTCTCGGTCGCTGACGCGCCGAACGCACGATAGGAACACAGGAAAATGGCAAGAGTCAAGCGGGCAGTCAACGCCCACAAGAAGCGTCGGGTCATCCTCGAGCGCGCCTCCGGCTACCGCGGTCAGCGTTCGCGCCTCTACCGGAAGGCCAAGGAGCAGGTCATCCACTCCCTGGTCTACTCGTACCGGGACCGTCGCAAGCGCAAGGGTGACTTCCGTCGCCTCTGGATCCAGCGCATCAACGCCGCCGCGCGTCAGAACGGCATGACGTACAACCGCTTCATCCAGGGCCTCGGCCTCGCGGGCGTCACGGTCGACCGTCGCATGCTCGCCGACCTCGCGGTCAACGACGCGGCCACGTTCACCGCGCTGGTCGAGACGGCGAAGAAGGCTCTGCCCTCCGACGTCAACGCGCCGAAGTCGGCTGCGTAAGCATCTCGCTCCGAACGGGCGTCTTCCTGCGGGAAGGCGCCCGTTCCGCGTTTCCGGGCGTCGTCGTCGCCCTAGACTGAGATCGTGCTGGAGAACCCTCGTTCCCCCCGAGTCCGTGCCGTCGCCAAGCTGACCAAGCGCAGCGCGCGCACCGAGACCGGGCTGTTCCTGCTGGAAGGACCGCAGTCGGTCCGCGAGGCGCTGACCTACCGCCCCGAGGCGATCGTCGAGCTGTTCGCGACACCCGGCGGTTGGGAGCGGCATCAGGACATCCGGGCGAAAGCGGCCGACGCCGACGTGCGGGTCGAATACGTCACCGAGGACGTGTTGCACGCGATGGCCGATACCGTCACCCCGCAGGGCCTCGTCGCTGTCGTGCGGCAGACCCCGACCTCGGTACGCGACATCTTCGACGCGTCGCCCCGGCTGGTCGCGATCTGCGAGGAGGTGCGCGACCCGGGCAACCTGGGCACCATCATCCGCGCAGCGGATGCCGCAGGAGCGGACGCCGTGGTGCTGACGGGACGCACGGTCGACCCCTACAACCCGAAGGTCGTGCGGGCGACGACGGGCTCGCTCTTCCACCTGCCGGTGTCGGTCGGCGCCGAGCTGCCCGATGTCGTCGACCGCGCGCACGCCGCCGGTCTGCGCATCCTCGCGGCAGATGTGAAGGGCGACGACCTGCTGGAGGCCCGCGCGGACGGCGTGCTGGCCGAGCCCACCGCCTGGCTGTTCGGCAACGAGGCGCGCGGCCTGGAGGACGAGGCGCTGGAGCTCGCCGACCGCGTCCTGCGGCTGCCGATCTTCGGTCGTGCGGAGTCGCTCAACCTCGCCACGGCGGCGAGCGTGTGCCTGTACGAGAGCGCGTTCGCGCAGCGCGCGGCGCCGACGGGCTGAGCGGGCGGGAAGAGCGGGGAAGCGGGGAAGCGGGGGCGATGAGGGTACTGATCGTCGAGGACGACGAGCGGGTCGCGGCGGCACTGGAGGCGTTCCTGGCGCGCTCCGGGTACGCGACGGTGCGGGCGTCCGACGGTGCGCAGGCGCTCACCCTCGTGGACGCCGACACCGAGGTCGTGCTGCTGGACCTCGGGCTGCCCGACGTGGACGGCATCGACCTGTGCCGTCGCATCCGTGGGCGCTCCGACGTGCCGATCGTGATCGTGACCGCCCGCAACCAGGTGGCCGAGCGCATCAAGGGGCTGCGGGCGGGCGCGGACGACTTCGTCGTGAAGCCGTACGACGTGCACGAGCTGCTGGCGCGCATCGAGGCCGTGACGCGACGCTCCCGTCCCCTGCGCGCCGAGGCGGACACCCGGGTGCTGTTGCACGACGGGAGCGTGCACATCGACCTGGTGGCGCGCGAGGTGCGGGTCGACGGCGCCGTGGTGGGCCTGACCCGCAAGGAGTTCGACATCGTGGGTGTGCTCGCCCGCTACCCCGGGGTGGCGGTACCGAAGGAGCGGCTGATCCGGGAGGTGTGGAACACGGACTGGCGCGGCTTCGGGCACTCGCTCGAGGTGCACGTGGCGGCGATCCGACGCAAGACCGGCGACCGCGGCTTCATCGAGACGGTGCGCGGTGTCGGCTACCGGCTCGCGGAGTCCTGAGTCGTGCGCCGTCGCCTGATCGTCATGTTCCTGGTGCCGCTGGTCGCGGTCCTGGTGTCGCTCGGGGGAGTGGCGGCGTGGAGCGCGTCGCGCAGTGTCCAGCAGGCGTTCTACACCGAGCAGCTTGGCGACCTCGGCTACTTCGTCACCAGCGCACGACAGGCGCTGCGCTCGGGCAGCCCCGCGGTGGTCGACGCGGAGGTACGGCGCTTCCAGGAGGTGTACGGCATCGAGGTGACCGTGTTCGACCTCGCGGGGGCCGCGTGGGCCGCGGGCGCGCACGGCGACGCGGTGCTGTCGGAGGCGGATGCGGAGCGCGTGCGGCTGGCGCTCTCCGGCCGTCGTGCCGAGCAGCCCGCGCCCGCGCCGCCGTGGGCCGTACCGGATGCGGCGCTCGTGGAGCCGGTGTTCGACGACGGTGACGTGATCGGCGCGGTGCTGGTGGCCGGCGACGTCGACCGTCCTCGCGCCGCGATCCTGCAGCAGACGCTGCTCCTGGGCGCCGTCGTGGTGGTGCTGAGCGGGCTCGGCGTGCTTCTCGTGGCCGGGCTCGCGCGGTGGGTGCTCTCGCCGGTGCGACGGCTGGACGAGGCGATGGTGGCGATCGAGCGCGGCGAGATGGATGCCAGGGTCGCAGAGGACACCGGACCCCCGGAGCTGCGGCGCATGACGCGGGTGTTCAACGGCATGGCCGACGAGATCGAACGGGTGATGACGCGGCAGCAGGAGTTCGCGTTGAACGCCTCGCATGAGCTGCGCAACCCGCTGAACGCGCTGCTGCTGCGGGTCGAGCACCTCGCGACGGGGCTCGGAGCGGAGTGGGACGCCGACGTGGAGGAGACGCGTGAGGAGGGCCGGCGGATGAGCCGCATCCTGGAGACGCTGCTCGGGCTGGCCCGCGGCGGGCGCACGGACTCCACGCTGTCGGCCGTCGACCTGGCGGCCGTGGCGTCGCGGCGGCTGGAGGCCTGGCGCGACGTGGCCGAGCATCGGGGTATGACGCTGCACCGCACCGGCGAGGACTCGGTGATGACGATCACGGACCGCACGATCGTGGAGGCCGCCCTGGACGCGGCGATCGACAACGCCGTCAAGTACTCGCCCGCCGGAGGCACGATCGAGATCGGGGCGCGGCGCCACGCCGACGGGTGCCATCTCACCGTGCGCGACCACGGGGCGGGGCTCAGCCGGGAGGACGCGGAGGCGGCGACGGATCGGTTCTGGCGCAGCGCCGACAGCGGCGACCAGCCGGGCACGGGCCTGGGGCTGGCGATCGCGACGGACCTGCTGACGACGGTCGGCGGAGAACTGCGGGTGAGCTCGGCCGACGGCGGCGGGCTGCTGGTCGCGCTGGTGCTCCCCGCGGAGGGCGCCGCGTGAGCCGGGTGGGGCGCCTGGTCGCCGGACTGCTCGTGACGTGCCTGGCGCTGACGCTCGGGGCGTGTGCGACCCGGTCGGGCGAGTGGGGCGACGAGGAGTACACGATCGCGAGCGGAGGCTCGACGGGTGTGTACTTCGCCTACGGCACCGCGGTGGCCGACGCGGTGTCGAGCGCCAGGACGGTCGACCTGGTGGCGGAGCAGACGGCCGGATCGGTCGACAACCTGCTGCGGGTGAGCGCCGGGGAGGCGCTGCTGGGGTTCGCGCAGGGCGACGCCGCTGCCGACGCGGTGGCCGGGACGGGGGCTTTCACCGAGCCGCAGGACGTGACGGCGGTCGCACGGCTGTACGACGAGTACCTGCAGGTGGTCGTGCGCGGTGACTCCCCGGTGCACGACCTCGCCGATCTCGCCGGGATGACGGTGTCGCTCGGGGCGGAGAACTCGGGGGTCAACGTGATCGCGGGGCGCGTGCTGGACGCGGCGGGGGTGGACGCGGCGTCGATCCGCGACCCCCAGCTCGACCTCGGTGCGTCGATCGCGGCCATGGCGGAGGGCGAGATCGACGGGTTCTTCTGGGTGGGCGGGCTGCCGACCCCGGGGATCGCGCAGCTGGCACGGACCGCGGACGTGCGCCTGCTGCCGATCGAGCAGGAGTGGGTGAACGAGGTCAACGACCGCTACTCGCACGCGTACAGGCCTGCCGACGTGCCGGCGGGGACGTACGGGCTCGCTGCCGCGGTCACCACCCTGGCCGTGCCGAACTACCTGGTCACGGCGGGCTCGACGCCCGCGGGGGTGGTGCGCGATGTGCTGGCGACGCTATTCGATGCCAGGACGGCTCTCGCGCAACAGGTGCCGGCGGCGGCGCTGCTCGACCGGAGGTCGGCCATCTTCACGGGTCCGGTGCCGTTGCACCCCGGCGCGCAGGAGTACTACCGCGACCTGCGGGGGTGATCCGTGGCGGCCGTCCGGCTGCTCAAGAAATCCTCAAGAAGTCGGACGGCACCCGAGCAGCTCTGCCAGGGTGAGGTCGATCGCACACGATCGGACACCTGCTGCCTGCTGTCGCTGGGAGCGTGGCAGCAGGGCGATCCCACGGCCCGAGGGGGCGGGCCGTGGGGCGACCCTGCACTGCCGCATTGTCGCCGCGATCAGGTGATTACGAACGTGTAAACCTCACCGTGGTGCCTGGAACCGCGCGCAACGCGTGGCTAGTTTGGAGAAATGATGACCTCTGAAACCCCTCTCGTCGTCGTGGAGAACGTCCAGAAGCACTACGGCGAGTTCCAGGCGCTCAGCGACATCGACCTGACCGTGAACACCGGCGAGGTCGTCGTCGTGATCGGCCCGTCCGGGTCGGGCAAGTCGACGCTGTGTCGCACGATCAACCGCCTGGAGACGATCACGAGCGGCTCGATCCGCATCGACGGCAAGGAGCTCCCCGCCGAGGGCAAGGCGCTCGCGCACCTGCGCGCCGACGTCGGCATGGTGTTCCAGTCGTTCAACCTCTTCGCCCACCTCACGATCCTGGAGAACGTGACGCTCGGGCCGATCAAGGTCCGCGGCCTCAAGAAGTCGGAGGCCGAGGCCGAGGCGATGACGCTGCTGAAGCGCGTGGGCGTCGCGCAGCAGGCGAACAAGCTCCCCGCGCAGCTCTCCGGCGGTCAGCAGCAGCGCGTCGCGATCGCGCGGGCCCTGGCGATGCAGCCCAAGGTCATGCTGTTCGACGAGCCCACCAGTGCGCTCGACCCGGAGATGATCAACGAGGTCCTCGACGTCATGGTCGAGCTCGCCCAGGACGGCATGACGATGATCGTCGTCACGCACGAGATGGGCTTCGCGCGCAAGGCCGCCGACCGTGTCGTGTTCATGGCCGACGGCCGGATCGTCGAGGAGGCGAAGCCGGAGGAGTTCTTCACCAACCCGAAGAGCGACCGCGCCAAGGACTTCCTCTCGAAGCTCCTCACCCACTGACCCCACCAGACCCCTGCACCCACAGCACACGAAGGAGACGCACATGCGACGCACACGGACACTGGCAGGCATCGGGATCGCGGCGGCGGCGCTGCTCGCCCTGACCGCCTGCAACAGCGGCACCCCGTCCAGCACCGGAGCACCCGAGGACGGCGACGAGGACACCTCGAGCGCCACGCCGTGGACGGTGCTGGAGGACGTCAGCATCGACGGCAGCCCGACCTTCGACCGGATCTCGGAGTCGGGGACCGTCAAGGTCGGCGTCAAGGAGGACCAGCCCGGTCTCGGCTACCTCGACCCCGTGACCGGCGACCGCACCGGCTTCGACGTCGACATCGCGCGCTGGATGGCCGCATCGCTCGGCGTGGACCCGGAGAAGATCGAGTTCCAGGCGATCGCCTCCGCGAACCGCGAGCAGGCCATCGTCAACGGCGACATCGACTACTACGTCGGCACCTACTCGATCACCGACAAGCGCAAGGAGCAGATCTCCTTCGCCGGCCCGTACTTCGTCACCGGTCAGGGCCTCCTCGTCGGCGCCGACAGCGACATCGAGAGCGTGGACGACCTGAGCTCGTCCACCACGGTGTGCTCGGCGACCGGCTCGACCCCGATCCAGAACATCAAGACGAACTACCCCGATGTCCCGACCAAGGAGTACGACACGTACTCCAAGTGCGTCGAGGACCTGAAGAACGGTCAGGTCGACGCGGTCACGACCGACGAGGCCATCCTCATCGGCTACGCCGCGCAGGACCCCGACAACCTGAAGGTCGTCGGCGAGCCCTTCAGCGAGGAGCGCTACGGCATCGGCGTGGCCAAGGGCGACGACGCGCTGGTCGAGTACTTCAACACGCAGCTGACCGACGGTGGCGACATCTGGCAGCAGATCTTCGACAACAACCTCGGTGCCTCCGGTGTGAAGGCGGAGCAGCCCGAGGTCGACCCGGTCGGTTGATCACCGCGGGGCGGGCGGCACGGTCGCCCGCCCCGCTTCCGTCGCCTCATCTGACGTAGAAACGAACCGAAAGGCACAGCAGTGGGAGTGATCTCAGACCACCTCGATCTCTGGGGTGAAGCGCTGTGGGGGACCATCGCGCTGTTCCTCGGCGGTGGCCTCATCGCCGTGGTGCTCGGCCTCATCGTGGGCGCGGCCAGGGTGTCGCCGGTTCCGATCGCGCGCGCCGTCGGCGGCGTGTACGTGAACTGGATCCGCAACACCCCGCTCACGCTGGTGATGTTCTTCTTCGCATTCTGCCTCCCGATCCTGCTGGGGGAGCGGGTCAACGCCCTGCTCCTCGCCGTGATCGCGCTGGGCCTCTATACCGCCACCTATGTCGCGGAGGCCATCCGCGCCGGCATCAACACGGTCCCGGTCGGGCAGGCGGAGGCCGCGCGGGCGATCGGACTGAACTTCGGCCAGGTCATGCGCTACGTCGTGCTCCCGCAGGCGACGCGGTCCGTGGTCCCGCCGCTCATGAGCGTGCTGATCGCCCTCATGAAGAACACCACGGTGGCCGCCGGGTTCTCGGTGGTCAACCTCGGCACGATCAGGGCGGCACTGAGCGAGCGCGGTGAGAACGCGCTGGTCGTGCTGCTGTGGGTCATGGTCATCTTCGTCGTGCTCGTGCTGCTGCTCAGCTGGGTGCAGCGCGTGCTCGAGAACAAGTGGAGGATCGCGCGATGAGTTCCGTCCTGTTCGACGTCCCCGGGCCCCGCGCGGTCGCCCGCAACCGTCTCATCGGCGCCGTCACGGTGCTGGTGGTGCTGGCCGTCCTCGGCTGGGTGGTGTGGCGGTTGTACGCCACCGGCCAGTTCGCCCCCGAGAAGTGGAACATCTTCACCTACTCCGCGGTCTGGGTGCGCTTCGGCGAGGGACTGCTGAGCACCCTGGCCGCCTTCGCGGTCGCGGGGGTCGGCTCCCTCGTGCTCGGTTTCGTCCTCGGCATCGGCCGGCTCTCCGAGCACGCCTGGGTGCGTGAGCCCGTGCGGTGGATCATCGAGATCCTGCGGGCCGTGCCCGTCCTGATCCTGATGATGCTGCTCTACTACGGTCTTCCCGTGCTCGGCGTCAAGATGCCGCCCTACTGGGCCGTGGTCATCGCGCTGATCGTCTACAACGGCTCCGTTCTCGCCGAGGTCCTGCGCGCCGGGATCGAGTCGCTGCCGCGCGGACAGCAGGAGGCCGGTTACGCGATCGGTCTGCGCAAGACGGGGGTCATGTCGCTCATCCTGCTCCCGCAGGCCGTGCGGGCCATGATGCCCGTGATCATCGCGCAGCTCGTGGTGGCGCTGAAGGACACCGCGCTCGGCTTCATCATCACGTATCAGGAGCTGCTGTACGTCATCAACCAGATCGGCAACCAGGCGCCCTACGGCTCGCCGCTGATCCCGGCGGCGATCGTCGGCGGCTCGATGTACGTCGCGGTCTGTCTCCTGCTCTCCTACATCGCCTACCGGCTGCAGCGTCGGGCGAAGCGCTCGCCGAAGGCGGGACCGGCCGAGCCCGATCCGCGGCAGCACGGCGGCGAGACCAACACCTCGCTCATCGTGCTCCAGAAGGGTGCGGGGAAGTTCGACGCCGACAACGCCGGAGGTCCGGGTCTCTGAGTCGCGACCGGCGCGGGACGCGCGTCCCGCGCCGGTAGACTCGACTCCCGTGTCAGAGTCTCCGGAAATCACCCCCGACGCGGTCGAAGCCGCCGTCGCCGACGCCCTCGCGGCGATCGATGCGGCCGCCGACACCGCCGAGCTGAAAGCCGCCCGAGCCGCGCACGTCGCCGAGGGATCGCCGCTCGCGGTCCTGAACGCCTCGATGCGCCAGGTCGCCCCCGAGAACAAGGCCGCGTTCGGCAAGCTCGTCGGCCAGGGGCGGGGGCGCGTGACCCAGGCGCTCGCGGCGAAGGAGGCCGAGCTGGCCGCCGCCGAGGTCGCCGCACGGCTCGAGGCCGAGCGGGTCGACATCACCGCCGTCCCCTCGCGCACGCGCGTCGGTGCCCGCCACCCGCTCACGCTGCTCCAGGACCAGGTCGAGGACATCTTCGTCGGCATGGGATGGGAGATCGCGGAGGGACCGGAGCTCGAGCACGAGTGGTTCAACTTCGATGCGCTGAACTTCGACGTCGACCACCCCGCCCGCCAGGAGCAGGACACGTTCTACGTCGACCCGACCTCGCGTCACCTGGTGATGCGCACGCACACCAGCCCGGTGCAGGTGCGCTCGATGCTCGACCGCGAGGTGCCCATCTACGTGCTGTGCCCCGGGCGGGTGTACCGCACCGACGAGTTCGACGCCACGCACCTGCCGGTGTTCACGCAGTTCGAGGGGCTCGTGATCGACAAGGGCATCACGATGGCGCACCTGAAGGGCACGCTCGACCACTTCGCGCGTCAGCTCTTCGGGCCGGAGGCGAAGATGCGCTTCCGCACCAACTACTTCCCCTTCACCGAGCCGTCCGCCGAGCTCGACCTGTGGCACCCGACCTTCAAGGGCGGCGCGCGCTGGATCGAGTGGGGCGGCTGCGGCATGGTCAACCCGAACGTGCTGCGCGCGGCCGGGATCGATCCAGAGGTCTACAGCGGCTTCGCGTTCGGCATGGGCATCGAGCGGGGACTCATGTTCCGCAGCGATGTGCAGGACATGCGCGACATGGCCGAGGGCGATGTCCGTTTCAGCGAGCAGTACGGGATGGTGGTGTGATGCGCGTCCCGCTTTCGTGGCTGCGTGAGTACGTCGATCTGGCCCCCGAGACCACGCCCGAGGATGTCCTCGCGGCGCTGGTGACGGTCGGCTTCGAAGAGGAGGACGTGCACCGCTTCGCCATCACGGGTCCCGTGGTGGTCGGCCAGGTCGTGTCGCTCGAACCGGAGCCCCAGTCCAATGGCAAGACCATCAACTGGTGCCAGGTGGACGTCGGGGAGGAGCACGGCGGCGTCCGCGGGATCGTCTGCGGGGCGCACAACTTCGTCGCCGGGGACAAGGTCGTCGTGACCCTTCCCGGTGCGGTGCTGCCCGGCCCGTTCCCGATCGCCGCGCGCAAGACCTACGGGCACGTGTCAGACGGGATGATCGCCTCCGCGCGCGAGCTCGGCCTCGGCGACGAGCACAACGGCATCGTCGTGCTGTCCGACCTCGGCATCGATGCCCCGGTGGGCACCGACGCCATCGCGCTGCTCGGCCTCGACGACGTCGCGGTGGAGATCAACGTGACGCCCGATCGCGGCTACGCCTTCTCGGTCCGCGGTGTCGCCCGCGAGTACGCCCACGCCACGGGCGCGACCTTCCGCGACCCCGCGGAGCGCGACTTCGCCGAGCTGCAGCCCGGCTCCGGTCACACGACCGTCGTCGACGACCGGGCCCCGGTGCGCGGCAACGTCGGTGCAAGCGAGTTCGTCACGCGCGTCGTGCGGGACGTGGACCCGTCGCGCCCGACGCCGCCGTGGATGATCGCCCGGCTGAGCCTCGCCGGCATGCGGTCGCTGGGCGTGCTGATCGACATCACGAACTATGTGATGCTCGAGCTCGGGCAGCCGCTGCACGGCTACGACCTGGACAAGCTCGCGGGCGGCATCACGGTCCGTCGCGCGACGCCGGGCGAGAAGATGACCACGCTCGACGGCGTGGAGCGTGCGCTGCACGAGGAGGACCTGCTCATCACGGACGAGTCCGGACCCATCGGCCTCGCCGGTGTCATGGGCGGCGGCACGACCGAGATGAGCGACACCACGCGCAACGTGCTGATCGAGGCGGCGACGTTCGACCCCACGACCATCGCCAGGACGGCCCGTCGCCACAAGCTGCCCAGTGAGGCGTCCAAGCGCTTCGAGCGGGGCGTCGACCCGCTGATCCCCTTCGTGGCGGCGCGTCGGGCGGCCGACCTCATGGTCGATCTCGCCGGCGGAACGCTCACCGACGAGGGCGGCGCGCTGTTCGCCGAGGTGTTCGTGGAGGACATCGCGCTGCCGGCCGGCTTCGTGCAGGGGCTCATCGGCGTGGACTACACCGACGACGAGATCACGGGCGCCCTCACGACGATCGGCGCCGAGGTGACGGAGGCGGAAGCCGGCTGGACCGTGATCCCGCCCACCTGGCGACCCGACCTCACCGACAAGTGGACGCTCGCGGAGGAGGTCGCCCGCATCCACGGGCTCGACCGCATCCCCGCGGTCTTGCCGACGCCGCCGTCCGGTCGCGGCCTCACCGCCCACCAGCAGGGTCGTCGCCGCGTGGCGAACGCGCTCGCGGCGGCGGGCTTCGTCGAGACGCCGGCCTTCCCGTTCACGACCGAGGCGCAGAACGACCTGCACGGTTCCGCGTCGGGAGAGCACCTGCCGAGCATCCGCCTGGCGAACCCGCTCGACGGGCAGGCCCCGTACCTGCGCCGCTCGCTGATCCCGGGGCTGCTGCAGACCGCGCACCGCAACATCGCCCGCGGCATGACCGACCTGGCCCTCTTCGAGACGGGCCTCGTGTTCCTGCCGGAGCCGGGCGTCGAGTACGGAACCGACGAGGTGCCGCCGCTCGGCGTGCGCCCCTCCGACGAGACGCTCGCCGCGCTCGACGCGTCCATCCCGCCCCAGGAGCGCCACATCGCGGTGCTCCTCACCGGCAACGTGTCGCCGCGTCAGCCGGGTCGTCCCGCCGAGGCGTCGGGGCTGGTCGAGGCGCTCGACGCCGTGCGCGTGATCGCTGCCGCCGCGGGCATCGACATCGACGTGCGACAGGCGCAGCGCGCCGCGCTGCATCCCGGCCGCACCGGGGCGCTCGTCGCGGCCGGCGAGGAGGTCGGCTACGTCGGGGAGCTGCACCCCTCGGTGGCGGAGGACGCCGACCTGCCCGGTCGCGCCACCGTGCTCGAGCTCGACCTCGACCGCATCCTCACCCTCGCGGGGACGCGGATCGTGGCGGCCTCGCTGTCGACGTTCCCCGCGGCCACGCAGGACGTGTCGCTGACCGTGGCCGCCGATGTGCCGGCGGGCGAGGTGCGGGCGGCGCTCGCCGAGGGGGCGGGCGCGCTGCTGGAGTCGGTGCGACTGGTCGACGACTACCGCGGTGAGGGCGTGTCCGAGGGAGCCAAGAGCCTGACGTTCGCGCTGCGTTTCCGCGCCGACGACCGGACGCTCACCGCTGCGGAGGCGACCGACGCCAAGCTGGCGGGTGTCGCGGTCGCGGCGGAGCGATTCGGCGCCGCACTGCGCGACTGATCGACCCCGTCGCGAAGGCCTTCCGCTCTGCCCTGAGCGGAAGGCCTTCCGCGTTTCCCCGGATGCTGCTGGCATGGGCACATGACGGATGTGCTGATCCTGGGCGGGACGGGCTGGCTCTCGGGGCGGATCGCCCACGGCTGGCTGGAGGCGGGCGCGGACGTGACCTGCCTCGCGCGCGGGGGGCGTGCCGCTCCCGACGGGGCGGCGCTGATCGTCGCCGACCGGGACGCACCGGACGCCTATGCGGAGGTCGCCCGCCGCGAGTGGGATCACGTCGTGGACGTCTCCTCACGGGCGGCACACGTCGCGGAGGCCGTCGCGGCCCTCGGCGATCGTGCGGCGCAGTGGACGTACGTGTCGTCGATGTCGGTGTACGCCGATGACATGACCGCGGGCGCCGACGAGTCCGCGCCGCGTCACGCGCCCGCGCGCGACGGCCAGGGGGAGGACGACTACGCGGCCCAGAAGGTCGCGGCGGAAGACGCCGTCGCGGCCCTCGGCGCACGCGCGCTCGTCGCGCGTCCCGGGCTGATCGTGGGCGACGGAGACCCCAGCGATCGCTTCGGCTACTGGGCCGCCGCCTTTCTCCGCGCGGCCGACGGTCCGGTGCTCCTGCCGCCCCTCGACGGGAAGACCGCGCAGGTGATCGATGTGGACGATCTGGCGGCGTTCCTCGTGACGGCGTCTCCCGGTTCTCCCGTGAATGCGATCGGCGACGCGCGTCCGCTCGGGGAGGTGCTGGACGCCGTGCGTCGTGCCGCGGGTCACGAGGGGGCGACGGTGATCGCCGACGCGGATCGGCTGGTGGCCCAGGGCGTGGAGTACTGGATGGGCCCGCATTCGCTCCCGCTCTGGTTGCCCGAGGAGATGACCGGATTCATGACGCGGTCGAACGCCGCCTATCGGGCGCGCGGCGGGGCGCTGCGTCCGCTGGCCGACACGATCGCGCGCGTGATCGACGACGAGCGCGCACGCGGCGTCGACCGGGAGCGGAGGGCGGGGCTGACCCGCGCCGAGGAGCTGCGGATCCTCGCGGCCGTCACGGAGGGACCCGCCGGAGCTCGCTAGACTGCGAGGCAGTGACACGGGGTGCCGCATCCGCGGCTGAGATCACACCCGTCGAACCTGATCTAGTTCGTACTAGCGAAGGGATGTCGCGATGAGCGATCTTCTGCGTCCTGTTTCCACCCCCGACCTCGCCGCCTCGGCGGGAAGACTGCGGGAGGCGCTGCGGCAGTCGCCTCCGTTGACGCACTGCGTCACCAACGCGGTCGTCACGGGCTTCACCGCCAACGTGCTGCTCGCCCTGGGCGCCGCGCCCGCGATGGTCGACATCGTCGGCGAGGCCGAGATGTTCGCCGGTGTGGCCTCCGGTCTGCTGATCAACCTGGGCACGCCGACGCCCGAGCAGCGCGCCGCGAGCGTGGAGGCCGTGACGGGAGCCGCGGCGTCCGGCACCCCGTGGGTGCTCGACCCGGTCGCGATCGGCGTGCTGCCGGTGCGCACGACCCTCGCGCATGAGCTCGCGGCGCGGCGTCCGACCGCGATCCGCGGCAATGCGTCCGAGATCCTCGCCCTGGCAGGCCACACGGCCGGCGGTCGCGGCGTCGACGCGACCGACGGCACCGAAGCCGCTGCCGGGGCGGCGCAGGAGCTCGCCCGCACCACGGGAGCCGTGGTGGCCGTGTCCGGGCCCGTCGACCTGATCACCGACGGCGATCGCGTCGTGCGCATCGCCAACGGCCACGAACTGCTCACGCGCGTGACGGGTGGCGGCTGTGCTCTGGGCGCCGTGATGGCGGCCTTCCTCGGAACCGCTCGGCAGACGGGAGACGATGCGCTCACGGCGGTCGCCGCGGCGACCCTCGTCTACACCGTGGCGGCCGAGCACGCCGCCCCGGTCGCCGCAGGGCCCGGCACTTTCGCTGTCGCGCTGCTGGACGCGCTCGACGCCGTGACCGCGGATGACGTCGCCGCGGGCGCCCGCGTGTCGGAGGAGACCCGATGAGTGCCGACTTCTCGCTGTATCTCGTCACCGATCCCGGGCTGTGCGGGAAGCGCGGTGTGGTCGAGACCGTGCGCCGCGCGGTCGACGGCGGCGCACGCATCGTGCAGCTGCGCGACAAGAACGCCGCGCACGAGGAGACCGTCGAGCAGCTCATCGCGCTCTCCGCCGTGATCGACGGGCGGGCGCTGCTGGTGGTCAACGATCGTCTGGACGCCGCTGTCGAGGCGCGGGCGCGCGGCGCGCGGGTCGACGGCGTGCATCTCGGCCAGGCCGATGCGTCGGTGCGGCGTGCGCGAGAGCTGCTCGGTCCGGACGCGCTCATCGGACTCACCGCGAACACCCGTGAACACCTCGATGCCGTGCGCGCACTGCCGCAGGGCACCATCGATTACCTCGGTGTCGGGGTGATCCGCCCCACGAGCACCAAACCGGACCACCCGGAGCCGCTCGGCGTCGAGGGGTTCGCGGCCTTCGCGGCCGAGAGCCCGCTCCCGTGCGTCGCGATCGGCGGGGTCGGCATCGATGACACCGAGGCGCTCCAGGCCGCAGGCGCGGCGGGGCTCGCCGTGGTCTCCGCGCTCTGCGCCGCCGCGGACCCCGCGGAGACGGCCTCCGCGTTCCGTCGTCGTTGGCGGGCGGGGGTCGTGCCGCGTGTGCTCAGCATCGCCGGCAGCGACCCGTCGGGCGGCGCCGGCATCCAGGCCGACCTGAAGGCGATCGCCGCGAACGGCGGATACGGGATGGCGGCGCTCACCGCCCTCACGGCGCAGAACACGCGGGGAGTGCGGGCGGTCCACGTTCCTCCGGCGGATTTCCTCCGCGCGCAGCTGGACGCCGTGTCCGACGACATCGTCATCGACGCCGTGAAGATCGGGATGCTCGCCGACGCCGAGGTCATCCGCACGGTGGCCGACTGGCTCGATGTGCAGCGTCCCCCGGTGGTGGTGCTCGACCCGGTCATGGTGGCGACATCGGGCGACCGTCTGCTCGCCCCCGACGCGGAGCGTGAACTGCGGGGGCTGCTGACGCGCGCCACGGTGGTCACGCCGAACCTCGCCGAGCTCGCCGTGCTGGTCGGTCGCCCCGTCACCGACTGGCCGGATGCGCTCGCCGCTGCTGAGGAGCTGTCGGCCGACATCGGCGCCGCGGTGCTCGTGAAGGGCGGGCATCTCACGGGTGACGAGGCGCCGGATGCGCTTGTGGACGCGGACCGCGGCCTGCGGGACGAGTTCCCCGGAGCGCGCATCCCCACCACCAACACGCACGGCACCGGCTGTTCCCTGTCGTCGGCGCTCGCCACCCTGCTCGCCCGCGGTCTCACGCCGTCCGACGCGGTGCATGCCGCGCGCGCCTGGCTGCGAGAGTCGCTGCGGGCGGCGGGTGCGCTCGCCGTGGGGCAGGGACATGGGCCCGTCCATCATTTCGCTGGAATGTGGGACCGCGGCGACCTGGAAACCCGGCAGACGGCGGAGGAGATCGCCGGCGACTGGTGGCAGGACATCGCCGACGTGCGCGACGGGATCGACGCGCTGCCCTTCCTCCGCGGTCTCGCCGACGGCACACTCGCGCGCGAGCCGTTCCTGTTCTACCTCGCGCAGGATGCGCTGTATCTGCGCGAGTACGCGAGGGTGCTCGCGGCCGCGGCGCGGACCGCCCCCACCTCGGCGGAGCAGGCGTTCTGGGCGCACGCGGCGCACGGATCGATCGTGGGGGAGCTGGAGCTGCACGCGTCGTGGCTCACGCCCGAGCGCGGGGTGAGCGCGGAGACGTTCGCGGCGGAACCCGCGCCCGCGACCACCGCGTACCTCGACCATCTGCGATCGGTCGCGTTCGGCGGCGATCATGCCGAGCTCGTCGCCGCCGTGCTGCCGTGCTTCTGGCTGTACACCGATCTGGGCAGGCGGCTGCACGCGGGAGACTTCGGCGCGGAGGCCCGTGATCCCGATCACCCCTATGCCTCGTGGCTGTCGACCTACGCCGATCCGGCGTTCGAGGAGGCGACGGCGCAGGCCATCGCATTCGCGACCGCGGCGGCATCGCGGTCTGACGCCTCCGGACGGGAGCGCATGCGGCGCGCGTTCCGCACCTCGAGCGCACACGAGCTGGCGTTCTTCGCCGCGCCGCTGGAGGCCGCCGCCGTCGGATGACGGTGCGGATTTGCGGTGGCGACGACGGCCGCGCTACTGTCGCGACATGCCTTCGGCCGCCACCGCTCCTTCGACGCTCGCTCCGAGCGTCATCGCTGTGCGCCGACGCCGCGGCCGCCGACTCTAGGCGACCCCGCCCTCCTGCCTGCGCGTGCGCGGCGGTCGAGTGCCGGTGTCGCCGCCTTCGGCCCCGTCCCCGGTCCCGAAATCGTCGAGGACCCGACCGTTAAGGTAGAAGCATGACGTACTCCGTCGCCGTCTCCGGCGCATCGGGCTATGCAGGCGGCGAGATCCTCCGCCTCCTGGCCGCCCACCCCGACATCGAGATCCGCACCGTCACCGCGCACTCGAACGCCGGTCAACCGCTCGTCGACCACCAGCCGCACCTCCGCTCGCTCGCGCATCTCACGCTCCAGGACACGACTCCCGAGATCCTGGCGGGTCACGACATCGTGTTCCTCGCCCTCCCGCACGGTCAGTCGGGGCAGTACACCGACGCGCTCGGCGACGTCCCGCTGGTGATCGACGCGGGTGCCGACCACCGGCTCACCTCGTCGGCCGCCTGGGACGCCTTCTACGGCGGCGCGTTCCATGAGCCGTGGGCGTACGGCGTTCCCGAGCTGCCGGTCGCGGGCGGACGGCAGCGCGACGCGCTGCGCGGGGCGACGCGCATCGCGGCTCCCGGATGCAACGCCTCCACGGTCAGCCTGAGCCTCGCACCGGGTGTCGCCGCCGGAGTGATCGACCCGTCCGACATCGTGTCGGTCCTCGCCGTCGGCCCGTCCGGGGCGGGCAAGAGCCTCAAGCCGAACCTGCTCGCCAGCGAGATCCTCGGCTCGGCCAACCCCTACGCGGTCGGCGGCACCCACCGGCACATCCCGGAGATCCGGCAGGCGCTCGCTGCGGCCCGTCCGGCCGACGCCGACGCCTCGGGCGCCGATATCCGCATCTCGTTCACGCCGGTGCTCGTCCCGATGTCGCGGGGCATCCTCGCCACCTCCACCGCGCCGATCGTCGAGGGCGCGACCGACGCGGAGATCCGCGCGGCCTGGGAGAGCGCGTACGGCGAAGAGACCTTCGTGCAGCTGCTGCCGGAGGGCAGCTTCCCCCGCACCGCCGACGTCCTGGGCGCCAACACCGCCCTGATCGGCCTGGCGATCGACCGCTCCGCCAACCGGGTCACCGTCGTCACCGCCGTCGACAACCTCGTCAAGGGCACGGCCGGTGCCGCCATCCAGTCCATGAACATCGCGCTGGGGCTCCCCGAGGCCCGTGCCCTCTCGATCAACGGAGTCGCCCCGTGAGCGTTACCGCACCCGCAGGATTCGAAGCTGCCGGGGTCGCCGTCGGCCTCAAGTCCACTGGCAAGCCCGACGTCGCCGTGGTCGTGAACCGGGGTCCGCGCAAGGTCGGAGCCGCGGTGTTCACCAGCAACCGCGCCAAGGCGAACCCCATCATCTGGTCGCAGCAGGCCGTGGCCGACCGGGTGGTCGAGGCCGTGGTGCTCAACTCGGGCGGGGCGAACTGCTTCACCGGCAGCTTCGGCTTCCAGACCACGCACCAGACCGCCGAGACGGCCGCCGAGTTGCTGGGCATCAGCGCGGGCGACGTGCTCGTCTGCTCGACGGGCCTGATCGGCACGGGTGACGAGGCCTTCCGCGCCAAGGTGCTCGAGGGCACGGCGCAGGCCATCGCCGAGCTCAGCGCCGACGGGGGAGAGAGCGCCGCACACGCCATCATGACCACCGACACGGTCGCGAAGACCGCTGTCGTGTCGCGCGACGGCTGGACGATCGGCGGCATGGCGAAGGGCGCGGGCATGCTCGCCCCGGGCCTGGCGACCATGCTCGTGGTGCTCACGACCGACGCGGTGCTGGAGCCGCTGCAGGCCGATGAGGCGCTGCGCCGTGCGACGGGACAGACCTTCGACCGGCTCGACTCGGACGGGTGCATGTCGACCAACGACCAGGTCACGCTGCTGGCCAACGGGGCCTCCGAGGTCGTGCCCGACCTCGACGACTTCGCCGAGGCGCTCACCGCGCTCTGCCAGGAGCTCGCGGTGAAGCTGCAGGGCGATGCGGAGGGGGCGAGCCACGACATCACGATCGAGGTGCGTCACGCCGTCACCGAGCAGGAGGCCGTCGAGGTGGGCCGTTCGGTCGCGCGCAACAACCTCTTCAAGGCCGCGATCTTCGGCAACGACCCCAACTGGGGGCGGGTGCTCGCGGCGATCGGCACCACCAACGCGCAGTTCGACCCGTACGACGTGGACGTGTGGATGAACGGGGTCCGGGTGTGCACGGCGGGCGGCCCCGACCGTCCGCGCGAGGAGGTCGACCTCACGCCGCGCGCCACCCACCTGCTGATCGACCTCAAGGTCGGCGAGGCCACCGCGACGGTGCTCACGAACGACCTGACCCACGACTACGTGCACGAGAACAGCGCCTACGCCTCATGACCGACATCCAGGACACCACGCCCGACGTCGCCGCGCAGAAGGCGACCACGCTGATCGAGTCGCTGCCGTGGCTGAAGACCTTCCGCGACCAGATCGTCGTGGTCAAGTACGGCGGCAACGCCATGGTCTCGGACGAGCTGCAGGAGGCCTTCGCGCAGGACATCGCCTACCTCCGCTACGTCGGCGTGCAGCCCGTGGTCGTGCACGGCGGCGGGCCGCAGATCTCCGACATGCTGCAGCGGCTGGAGATCCCGAGCGAGTTCAAGGGCGGATACCGCGTCACCAACACCGAGGCGATCAGTGTCGTGCGCATGGTGCTCACCGGGCAGGTGAACCCGCAGCTCGTGGCGAAGATCAACTCGCACGGGCCGATCGCCACGGGGCTCAGCGGAGAGGACGCCGGTCTGTTCGGCGGGCGTCGCCGCGGCGTGGTCGTCGACGGCGAGGAGATCGACCTCGGCCGGGTCGGCGACGTGGTGCAGGTCGACCCGACCGCGGTGCTCGACCACCTCGCGGCCGGTCGCATCCCGGTCATCTCGAGCATCGCGCCCGACCTCGACCACCCCGGCCAGTCGCTGAACGTGAACGCGGATGCGGCCGCCGCGGCACTCGCCGTGGCGCTCGGGGCGCGCAAGCTGGTGATCCTCACCGACGTGCCGGGGTTGTACGCCGACTGGCCCAACCGCGACTCGCTCGTGTCGCACCTCACCTCGGATGCGCTGATCGAGATGCTGCCGCGCCTGGAGTCGGGCATGATCCCGAAGATGCGGGCGTGCCTGGACGCGGTCGAGGGCGGCGTGGACGCCGCGGCGATCATCGACGGACGGGTACCGCACTCGGTGCTCGTCGAACTGTTCACCAGCAAGGGAATCGGGACCGAAGTGGTCCTGGGAGAGAAAGGGGCGACGGCATGACCGTCTGGCAGGACGACGCGGCACGTGATCTCGTGCTCAACGCGGGGGAGCGGCTGGCGCTGCTGACCCGTGGAGAGGGCTCGTACCTGTGGGATGCCGACGGCCGACGCTACCTCGACTTCCTCGCCGGCATCGCCGTGACCTCGCTCGGTCACGCGCACCCGGTCTTCGTCGACGCGGTCGCCACGCAGGCGGCCACGCTCGCGCACGTCTCGAACTACTTCGCGACGCCGCCGCAGCTCGCGCTCGCCGCACGGCTCAAGCGTCTCGCGGGTGCCGGCATCGACGGGCGCGTGTTCTTCTCCAACTCGGGGGCCGAGGCCAACGAGGCGGCGTTCAAGCTCGCGCGCCTGCATGGTGGAGCGGAGCGCCCGCGCATCCTCGCGCTGGAGAACGGGTTCCACGGTCGCACCATGGGGTCCCTCGCGCTGACGGCGAAGGAGTCGATGCGCGCGCCGTTCGCGCCGATGCCGGGCGGGGTGAAGCACATCCCGGCCACCGTCGAGGCGTTGGAGGCCGCGATGGACGACCGGGTCGCGGCCGTCATCGTCGAGCCCATCCAGGGCGAGGCCGGTGTCGTCGAGCTGCCGGAGGGCTACCTCGCGGCGGCGCGCTCGCTCACGCTCGCGCACGGGGCTCTGCTGATCGTCGACGAGATCCAGACCGGTGCCGGCCGCACGGGCGAGTGGTTCGGCTTCAGTCACGACGGCGTCACGCCCGACGCGATCACGCTCGCCAAGGGCATCGGCGGCGGGTTCCCGATCGGGGCCCTGGTCACGTACGGTGCCGCGAGCGCCCTGTTCACTCCCGGTTCCCACGGCTCCACGTTCGGCGGCAACCCGCTCGCGACCGCCGTGGCCGACGCGGTGCTGGCCGAGATCGAACGCGCGGATCTGGTCGGCAATGCGGCCCGCCGTGGCGCCGAGCTGCGCGAGATCATCCTGGGCATCGACTCGCCGCTCCTCGCGGGTGTCCGCGGCCGTGGCCTCCTCGTCGGCGTCGCGCTCACCGAGCCGGTCGCCGGAGCCGTGGTCGCGGCAGCCCAGGAGCGCGGTCTGATCGTGAACGCCGCGAACCCCGAGACCGTGCGCATCGCGCCCGCCCTCACGATCGGCGACGCCGAGCTGGCTGAGTTCCGCGAGCTGTTCGCGGCGAGCCTCGCCGACGTCCACTCCTCCGCCCCCGGAAAGGTACCCGCATGACCCGCCACCTGCTGCGCGACGACGACCTCACGCCCGCCGAGCAGGCGGAGATCCTCGACCTCGCCCTCGAGCTCAAGAAGGACCGCTGGGCCGACAAGAGCCTCGCGGGCCCGCAGACCGTCGCCGTGATCTTCGACAAGTCGTCCACCCGCACCCGGGTGTCGTTCGCGGTGGGCATCGCGGATCTGGGCGGCAGCCCGCTGATCATCTCGACCGCGAGCAGCCAGCTGGGCGGCAAGGAGACGCCGTCCGACACCGCACGGGTGCTGGAGCGCCAGGTCGCCGCGATCGTGTGGCGCACGTACGCGCAGGCGGGACTCGAGGAGATGGCGGAGGGCACCCGCGTTCCGGTCATCAACGCCCTGTCCGACGACTTCCACCCCTGTCAGCTCCTCGCCGACCTGCTGACCATCCGCGAGCACAAGGGCGACCTGAAGGGACTGACCCTGACGTTCTTCGGTGACGGGCAGAGCAACATGGCCCACTCCTACGCGCTCGCCGGGGTCACGGCGGGCATGCACGTGCGGATCGCCTCGCCCGAGGACTACGCGCCGCGCGCCGATGTGATCGAGGCCGCCGACCGCCGTGCGGCGGAGACCGGCGGCTCCATCACCCTGTTCACCGACCCGGTCGAGGCGGCGGCGGGTGCCGACGTCGTGGTGACCGACACCTGGGTGTCGATGGGCAAGGAAGAGGAGAAGATCGCACGCATCCGCGATCTGGGCGGTTACAAGGTGACGCCGGAGACCATGCAGCTCGCCGACGACGAGGCGATCTTCATCCACTGCCTGCCCGCTGATCGTGGCTACGAGGTGGACTCGTCGGTGATCGACGGGCCGCAGAGCGTGGTGTGGGACGAGGCGGAGAACCGCCTGCACGCGCAGAAGGCGCTGCTGGTGTGGCTGCTCGGCAAGAAGGACGCGTGATGACCGGACAGACGCACGAGGGCACGAACGAGGGCGCGCTGTGGGGCGCCCGCTTCGCCACGGGCCCCTCGCCCGAGCTGGTGGAGCTCAGCCGCTCGACCCACTTCGACTGGATCCTGGCGCCGTACGACATCGCGGGTTCGCACGCGCACGCCACGGCGCTCGCCGCGGCCGGGTATCTGGAGCCGGACGAGGCCCAGCGCATGCACGACGGGCTGGACGCGGTGGCTCGCAGGGTCGCCGACGGCACGCTGCTGCCCGTCCCGACCGATGAGGACGTGCACGGTGCGCTGGAGCAGGCGCTGATCGCGGAGCTCGGGCCGGAACTGGGCGGTCGGCTGCGCGCCGGACGCAGCCGGAACGACCAGATCGCCACCCTCGTCCGGATGTACCTGATCGATCACGCCCGGGTGATCGCGCGTGACCTGCTGCGGGTGATCGATGCCCTGGTGGCGCAGGCCGAGGCTCACCCCGAGGCGATCCTTCCCGGCCGCACGCACCTGCAGCACGCCCAGCCCGTGCTCCTCGCGCACCACCTCCAGGCGCACGCGTGGCCGCTCGTGCGCGAGCTGGAGCGCCTGGTCGATTGGCGTCGTCGCGCGGGCGTCTCGCCCTACGGCGGGGGAGCGCTCGCCGGCTCGACGCTGGGGCTGGACCCCGCTCTCGTCGCGACCGAGCTGGGCCTCGATCGCCCGGCCGAGAACTCGCTCGACGGCACGGCCGCGCGCGATGTGGTGGCCGAGTTCGCGTTCATCGCGGCGATGACGGGCGTCGATCTGTCGCGCCTGTCGGAGGAGATCATCCTCTGGAACACCCGCGAGTTCGGCTTCGTCACGCTCGACGACGGGTACTCGACGGGCTCGAGCATCATGCCGCAGAAGAAGAACCCCGACATCGCCGAGCTCGCGCGCGGGAAGTCGGGGCGGCTGATCGGCAACCTGTCCGGTCTGCTGGCGACGCTCAAGGGCCTCCCGCTCGCGTACAACCGCGACCTGCAGGAGGACAAGGAGCCGGTGTTCGATTCGGTGCAGACCCTCGAGGTCGTGCTGCCGGCGTTCGCGGGGATGATCGCGACGCTGCGCTTCGACACGGAGCGGATGGCGGAGCTGGCGCCGCAGGGCTTCTCCCTGGCGACCGACGTGGCGGAGTGGCTCGTGAAGCAGCGGGTGCCGTTCCGCGATGCGCACGAGATCTCCGGCGCGCTGGTGCGCGCGTGCGAAGAGCAGGGGATCGGTCTGGAGGAGGCGTCGGACGAGCTGCTGCGGTCGGTGTCCGAGCACCTGGTTCCCGCGGTGCGGGAGGTGCTGACGATCGAGGGCTCCGTGGCGTCCCGGTCGGGCGTGGGCGGGACCGCGCCGGTGCGCGTGGCCGAGCAGCGCGCCGAGCTGGTGGCCAGGGCCCAGGCGGCGGCGCACGCTCTCGGGCTGTGAGCGGAGGGGGCCGCGGTCGTCCGCGGCCCGCTCCCGTCTCGGCGGTCTCGACCCGCGCGG
Source organism: Microbacterium sp. NPDC060132 (assembly GCF_042729675.1). Taxonomy (NCBI): domain Bacteria; kingdom Bacillati; phylum Actinomycetota; class Actinomycetes; order Micrococcales; family Microbacteriaceae; genus Microbacterium; species Microbacterium sp. NPDC060132. The sequence continues at coordinate 232,074 of NZ_JBHWXU010000002.1, forward strand.
CTAGTGCAGGTCGGCGTCTGCGGCGGTCCGCTCCCAGCGTGTGAAGCGGACGGTGAGCCCGGCGCGCGTAGGGGCGGCGAGGAACGGTCCGGCCGCGGCGGGGGCCTCGCCGTCGAAGGGTGCGACCCGCACGAGACGCCAGGGTCCGCCGTCGGCGGCGGCGCGGACGATCAGCGCGTCGCGCCAGCGGCTGACGCGGACGGTGATCTCGCTGTCCCGCCAGTCGTCGACGTGTCCGACCGACCAGTCGGAGACCACGGCGGTGACGACGGCGCCGAGCCCGAGGTGGCCGTCGGCGTGTTCGATGCCCGCCTTGACCCAGTGCTCGTCGTCGGCGCGCACGAAGAGGCCGGCCTGGTCGAACTGTCCTTCCCAGGGGGCGCGGAACGACACCTCCATCGCCTCGCCGACGGCCAGGGGAGCGAGGAGTGCGTGCTCGGTGTCGTGCACGAAGCCGTACGCGGTGTGCCGCCAGGCGTCGCTGCCCTCGGCGGCGGTCACGTCGAGGTGCGCTCCGCTGTCCGCGACGTCGGCGGGCGCGTGGGTCCAGGTTCCTGCACTCCAGGGCATGATGCTCATATCAGGCATATCTCCGATCTATAACCAAAAGATGCATAAACTCAGCTTATTCGTGCTACGGTTATGCCATGGTCATCGCCGTGATCGCCGACATCGTGGGCTCCCGCGAGCTCGACGACCGCAGTGCCGCCCAGCGGGCGCTCGACGACACCATCGCCGAGGTCGAGTCCGACCGACCTCTCGCACTGCAGCCGCTCACGCCCACGGTAGGGGACGAGCAGCAGGCCGTCTATCGAGAGCTGACCGATGCGCTCACCTCGCTCCTGATGATCCAGCTGCGGCTGCCGGACGACCTCGCCTTCCGCTTCGGGATCGGCGTGGGGGAGGTGCGCGCGGTCGATTCGATCCACGGCGAGCTCGCGGACGGGCCGGGATGGTATGCCGCGCGCGCCGCGATCGAGACCGTCCATGCCCGCGAACAGCGCGCCGTGCCGCGGACGCGCACCTGGATTGTCGGTGCCCCGGGTCAGGATGAGGTCATGCCCGCCGTGATCGCCGCCGCCAACGCCTACGTCCTCGTCCGCGACGAGCTCGTCGGCGCCATGACCGCGCGCGAGCGACGCCTCACCTACGGTCGGCTGATCGGCCGGTCGCAGCAGGAGCTGGCGGCACAGGAGAGCATCACGCAGCCCAGCGTCTCCAAGTCCCTGCGCAGTGCGGGGGCGGCGGCGCTCATCGAGGGACTGGCGGCGTTGCGAGGGGAGGGCGCATGATCCTCGCCGGCTTCCTGCTCCTCGCCATCGGCGCGGCCGATCTGGTGCGTCAGTTCGTGCCCCGTCGCTGGCTCGGATACGTGGTCGCCGCCGCGGTCATCGTGCTGCTCGGCATCGGAGGGGAGGCGCTCCTCTGGGCCGTCCTGGGCCTCGCCGGAGGTGCCCTCTGGGTGTGGAGCATGCCGGACGGCCGACCCTCCCGCGCCGGCTTCTGGCCCGCGGTCGCCGTGGCCGCCCTCAGCATCGGCGCGGTCGTGTGGGTGGGTGCGCGCGACGAGACCGGGCTCATCGGCGAGCTCTGGACGCTGCGGTCGCCCTTCGGCGAGGTGTCGTTCGACCTCGCCGTGCTCGCGCTCGGAGCCGGGGTCTTCCTGCTGGAGTCGTCGAACCTCGTGGTGCGGGCGGCCCTCGACGGCGAGCACACCTGGCGGCCGGCCGACCCCGCCCCGATCGCGGTCGCCCCGGAGCCGTCGTCGCCCGAGACTGCCGAACCCGCCGCGGCGCGTGCGGCGCATGCCCCGGTGGAGGCGGTCCTGCCGGCGACCGATCCGCGCAACGGCTTCAAGGGCGGTCGGCTCATCGGACCGCTCGAGCGCGTGCTGGTGATGATCCTCACCCTCGCGGCCGCCTATCCCGTGCTGGCGGCCATGCTCGCGGCCAAGGGCATCGTCCGGTTCCCCGAGATCTCCCGCGACGGAGAGACCGGCGCCAGGGCCGAGTACTTCCTGGTCGGCAGCCTCGTCAGCTGGGTCATCGGGCTCGGCGCCGCGTTCCTGGTGTGGTGGGCCGCGCACACCTGAGTCAGGCCAGCTGCCTCCGGTACCAGGTCAGCTTCTCCTGGAGGCGGCGCTGCTGCGCGAGGACCTCCGCGAGCTGCCGCTCCACGGTCTCGGCGTGTTCCTCCAGGAGGGCGATCCGCTCGGGGATGGTGTCGTCGTCGCGGCACAGCTGTCCGTACCGCCGGAGACGCTCCACGGGCATCCCGGTCTCGCGCAGGCACTTGAGGAACTCGAGCAGCCCGAGCTCCGCATCGGTGTACACCCGGTGGCCTCCGGCCGTGCGCGGCACCGCGGGCAGGATGCCCTCGCGCTCGTAGTACCGCAGGGTGTCGATGCTGAAGCCGGAGCGGGCGGCGGTCTCGGCCGGCGTGTAGGTCGTGGTCATGCCGTGATCCTAGGGCTTGACCTGGAGTGCGCTCCAGGTTGCATGCTTCCTGCATGACCGCTTCTCCGCATCGCGCATCCCCGATCGTCCTCGGTGCCATGTCCTTCGGCACCCTCATCGATGAGGACACCTCCTTCGCCCTGCTCGACCGCTTCGTCGAACGCGGCGGCAGCTGGATCGACACCGCCGACTGCTACAGCTTCTGGGCCAGCGACACCGGGCACGGCGGGGCGTCCGAGGCGGTGATCGGTCGGTGGCTCGCCGCTCGCCCCGGTGTCCGCGAGCGCATCCGTCTGTCGACGAAGGTCGGTGCCGAACCGCTGTGGCCGGGCTCGTGGCCCGCGCACCGCACGGGCCTGTCGCCGCGGGCGATCGCGCAGGCGGTCGAGGGCAGCCTGTCGCGCCTGGGCGTCGACACCATCGATCTGCTCTGGCTGCACCAGGAGGATCGCGCCGTCCCCATCGAGCGGACGGTCGACGGCCTCGCGTCGCTCACCGGCAGCGGGACGGTCCGGCGCGTCGGCGCGTCCAATCATCCCGCCTGGCGCATCGAGCGGGCCCGCGCTCACGCGGCGGCGATCGGCAGCGCGCCGCTCGATGCGCTCCAGCTCAACGCGACCTATCTGCGCGTGCGCCCCGGCACGTTGCCGCCGGGGGTGGTGCACCCGTTCGGCGTGCTGAGCGACGAGCAGCGCGACTACGCCGCCGCGAACGGTCTGGAGACCTGGGCGTACACGCCCCTGCTGTCCGGGGCGTACGACAACGCGGCGAAGGCGATCCCCGAGGTCTACGACCACCCCGGCACCGCGCGGCGCCTCGCGGTCCTCGACCGGATCGCGCACGCGCACGACGCCCAGCGCGGGCAGATCGTGCTGGCATGGCTGCTCGCGCACGGCATCCGGCCGATCCTCGGGGGGAGCAAGATCGCGCAGCTCGACACCGCGCTGGACGCGGCCGAGCTCGCCCTCGCGCCCGAGGAGATCGCCGAGCTCGACGGTGCGGTGTGAGGCGGGATGCCGCACCGCGCGCTGCTAGCCTGGAGCGCGTGTCAACTCCCGACCTGACGACCGCACCCCAGGCGATCGATCCCACGTTCGAGAACGTGTGGGACGAGATCGTGTGGCGTGGCCTGGTCCACGTGTCCACCGACCAGGAGGCGCTGCGCGCCCTGCTCGCGGGAGACCCCATCACGTATTACTGCGGGTTCGATCCGACCGCGCCGAGCCTGCACCTGGGTCACCTGGTGCAGCTGCTCCTGCTGCGTCGACTCCAGCTCGCCGGGCACCGGCCGCTGGGTCTCGTCGGCGGCTCGACCGGGCTCATCGGCGATCCCCGTCCGACCGCGGAGCGCACGCTCAACACACGCGAGACGGTGGCGGAGTGGGTGGATCGGCTGCGGGGACAGGTGGAGCGCTACCTCAGCTTCGAGGGCGACAACGCGGCCCGCATGGTGAACAACCTCGACTGGACCGCGCCGCTGTCCGCCATCGACTTCCTGCGCGAGATCGGCAAGCACTACCGCGTGGGCACGATGCTGAAGAAGGACGCGGTCGCCGCGCGCCTCAACTCGGACGCGGGCATCAGCTACACCGAGTTCAGCTACCAGATCCTGCAGGGTCTCGACTTCCTGGAGCTCTACCGTCAGTACGACTGCCGTCTGCAGACGGGCGGGTCCGATCAGTGGGGCAACCTGACCAGCGGCACCGATCTGATCCACCGTGTCGAGGGTGTGTCCGTGCACGCGATCGGCACGCCCCTGATCACGAACAGCGACGGCACCAAGTTCGGCAAGAGCGAGGGCAACGCGATCTGGATCGATGCGGAGCTCACCAGCCCGTACGCGTTCTACCAGTTCTGGCTGTCGACGGCCGACGCCGATGTGATCGAGCGGCTCAAGGTGTTCACGTTCCTGACGAGGGCCGAGATCGAGGAGTACGCCGAGCTCGTCGCGACCGAGCCGTTCCGACGCGCCGCGCAGAAGCGTCTGGCGCTCGAGGTCGTGGCGACCGTGCACGGCATCGAGGCCACGGCGGCCGTGATCGCCGCGTCGGAGGCACTGTTCGGACAGGGCGACCTGACCGCGCTCGACCCGGCGACGCTGCGTTCCGCGCTCGATGAGCTGCCGCATGCGACCGTCGCGCCCGGGACGCCCGTGGTCGATGCGCTGGTCGCGACCGGGCTCGTGTCGAGTCTGTCGGAGGCGCGGCGGGCGATCGCACAGGGCGGAGTATCGCTCGACGGCGAGCGGGTGGCGGACGACACGGCGACCGTGCAGGGCACTCTCCCCGGTGGCGTCTCGGTGCTGCGCCGAGGCAAGAAGACCCTCGCCGGCGTGTTCCTGAGCTGACGCGGCCTCCGGATGCCGTTCACGCCGAGTCACGCGATCGTCGCGCTGCCGTTCGTGCGCACGCCCCTCGTGCCCGCGGCGATCGCGATCGGCGCGATGACGCCGGATCTCCCGCTGTTCCTGCGCGGCGTGGGTCTCGACTACTCGTTCACGCACACCGTGGCCAACGTGATCTGGACGGCGCTGCTGGCGTTCGTGCTCTTCCTGCTCTGGCGCGTGGTGCTGCGGCCGTCGGTCGGTGAGCTGGTGCCGCTGTGGGTCGCGCGTCGGCTGCCGCGCGAGTGGGACGACCGCGGCGCCGTGGCCGCGGGCCGTGCGGTGGGGGTCGGTCTCGGTCGCCCCTGGTATCCGCTGCTGCTCGCGGTGTCGCTCGTGCTCGGCGTGCTGTCGCACATCGCGTGGGACGCGTTCACGCACGAGGGGCGCTGGGGCGTCGCGCTGTTCCCGATGCTGGATGAGCAGTGGGGTCCGCTGCTCGGGTACAAATGGGTGCAGCACGGTTCGAGTGTGCTGGCGTTGCTCGGCCTCGGGCTGTGGGCCGCGCTGCGGCTGCGGCGTGCGGTGCCTCGCGACGCGGTCACCCGGTGGCTGCCCTCGCCGGTGCGGGTGACCTGGTGGTTCTCGCTGCCGGTGATCCTGGCGGCGGCGTGGGTGATCGGTCTCGCGGTGCTCGGTCCTTTCACGGCGGAGTTCACCGTCGCTCACCTGGCGTATCGCGTGCTGCCTCCGGCGTGCGCGGTGTGGGGTGCGCTCACTCTCGTGCTGTGTGCCGTGGTGGCTCTGCGCCGAGGAGACCCCGTCCGGTCGCGCTGACCGCGCGCGGCACCAGCGGCTGTCGTCACCAGCGCGGTGGTCACCAGCGCGGTGCGTCCGATCCCCACGGGTGCGGCGCCGTGAACGCCGTGCCGGGGATGACCGGTGCCGCGGTGACGAGGGATACCCCGTCGACGTCGAACCTCGCCTCGTGCGAGGCCGCGTCCGGATCCGGCGCAGCGACCGGGTCCGTGCGGCGCGGCATCCCGAGAAGTTCGGCGGCGACCCGGCGCAGGGAGGTGCGTGCGATCCAGGATCCGCCCTCGCGCGCACGCCGTCCGAGCAGCGTGGTCACCGCCGCGGCGAGCAGGTAGCCGCTGCTGTGGTCGAGCGCCTGTGCGGGCAGCGCTCCGGGCACGCCGTCGTCGCCCTCGATCACCGCGATTCCGCTCTCCGCCTGCACCAGGCTGTCGAAGCCCGCGCGCTCCGGCGCGTCGGCACCCCACGCGCTGAGCTCGGCCACGACGAGACCGGGGTACCTCTCGACGAGGGTGTCGGGAGACAGGCCGAGTCGTGCGAGCGACGCCGGACGGTACCCCAGGACGATCACGTCGGCGGTGGCGAGCAGAGCGGACATCGCCGGGTCACGGGCATCGAGGATCGTGCTGCGCTTCCCGTGACCGGTGTCGAGGTGCTGCCAGGGGAGCTCGGCGATGGCCGGGGGATCGATCCGCAGCACGTCGGCACCGAGCAGGGCGAGTGTGCGTGTGCAGACGGGACCGGCGATCACGCGCGTGAGATCGAGCACGCGGATTCCGGCGAGGGGAGACGGAGGCCCGGACGCCGGACGACCGGAGGGCGCGGCATCGCCGACACGGGTGACCTCGATCAGAGGCATGGTGCGGAGACGGGCGTCGTGCTCCGGCTGCTCGGCCCGCACGGAGACCGCGAGTCCTCCGTGGTGCACGATCCGCCGGACGGCTTCGTCGCGGGGGAGCGCGGCGAGAGCTGCGGCGACGTCGGGGCGGCCGGCGTCAGGCGCGAGCCCCAGGGCGGATCGGAGCCCGCGAGCGTGGTGGGGGTAGTTGCCGTGCGTCCGGATCCACCCGTCGGCGGTGGGCCAGAACCCCGACAGGGGAGACCAGACGGGCGGGGGAGCATCGTCGACCGTGAGGAGGCGGTCGCTCCGGTATGCGGCGGCGACCCGGGCGACATCCAGGTCCGCGACCCTGCGCCCCGCCGCCAGCGTCGCGGCGGCCGTGCTCCCCAGCGCGAGTTCCCCGGCGGCGGTACGGGCAGGGAGCGGGACGTCGCCTAGACCGGCGAGGTCTGGGAGCGCGTCGTGCACGGCAGCGGGCTCTCCGCCGATCTCCGTCCAGACCCGGCGCAGCAGGGCGGCGCTCGGACGGGTCCTCGCGGGAGCGGCGGCACGGGGGAAGGGACGGTGGGGGCCCATGGCGCGATGCTACTCCGCGGCTTCCGAGCGGAAAAACCCGGCTGATCCGGGCTGATGTGGTCCTGTCGCGGTGCCGACACGCCCGGGGGTGGTGCCCCGATTTGCCAGAACCCCGGAACCCACGTAACTTATTACTTGTTCGCCCCACAGGGAAGCGGAGAAGCCCAGAGCTTCACCCCCCTCAAGCGGAGAACCACCTCCCACTCCTTCTCTCTTGAGAGATCAGGCGCGTGCGTCTAGGATAGGAGATCCACCCCTTCTGCGGCTGTCTCAGCTGCGCAGCGGATTCTTGATCCGCCCGGCGCGCTGATTTGACAAGCGAGTCGGGATGGCTAAGATAGAGAAGTTGCCCTGCGGGCCTGGTTGTGATGGCTGGGTCGTGGGAGCATCCGATCCTTGAGAACTCAACAGCGTGCACTTGTCAAATG
>NZ_JBHWXU010000003.1:0-3267 GCF_042729675.1 Microbacterium sp. NPDC060132
AAGCCTGATGCAGCAACGCCGCGTGAGGGATGACGGCCTTCGGGTTGTAAACCTCTTTTAGCAGGGAAGAAGCGAAAGTGACGGTACCTGCAGAAAAAGCGCCGGCTAACTACGTGCCAGCAGCCGCGGTAATACGTAGGGCGCAAGCGTTATCCGGAATTATTGGGCGTAAAGAGCTCGTAGGCGGTTTGTCGCGTCTGCTGTGAAATCCCGAGGCTCAACCTCGGGCCTGCAGTGGGTACGGGCAGACTAGAGTGCGGTAGGGGAGATTGGAATTCCTGGTGTAGCGGTGGAATGCGCAGATATCAGGAGGAACACCGATGGCGAAGGCAGATCTCTGGGCCGTAACTGACGCTGAGGAGCGAAAGGGTGGGGAGCAAACAGGCTTAGATACCCTGGTAGTCCACCCCGTAAACGTTGGGAACTAGTTGTGGGGTCCATTCCACGGATTCCGTGACGCAGCTAACGCATTAAGTTCCCCGCCTGGGGAGTACGGCCGCAAGGCTAAAACTCAAAGGAATTGACGGGGACCCGCACAAGCGGCGGAGCATGCGGATTAATTCGATGCAACGCGAAGAACCTTACCAAGGCTTGACATATACGAGAACGGGCCAGAAATGGTCAACTCTTTGGACACTCGTAAACAGGTGGTGCATGGTTGTCGTCAGCTCGTGTCGTGAGATGTTGGGTTAAGTCCCGCAACGAGCGCAACCCTCGTTCTATGTTGCCAGCACGTAATGGTGGGAACTCATGGGATACTGCCGGGGTCAACTCGGAGGAAGGTGGGGATGACGTCAAATCATCATGCCCCTTATGTCTTGGGCTTCACGCATGCTACAATGGCCGGTACAAAGGGCTGCAATACCGTGAGGTGGAGCGAATCCCAAAAAGCCGGTCCCAGTTCGGATTGAGGTCTGCAACTCGACCTCATGAAGTCGGAGTCGCTAGTAATCGCAGATCAGCAACGCTGCGGTGAATACGTTCCCGGGTCTTGTACACACCGCCCGTCAAGTCATGAAAGTCGGTAACACCTGAAGCCGGTGGCCTAACCCTTGTGGAGGGAGCCGTCGAAGGTGGGATCGGTAATTAGGACTAAGTCGTAACAAGGTAGCCGTACCGGAAGGTGCGGCTGGATCACCTCCTTTCTAAGGAGCATCTGACACTTTCGGGTGTCCAGAACCCAGATCGAAGGCGTACGTTCTTCGCTGGGAGCTCATGGGTGGAACATTTGACATGGTGCGAAGGATGTTGTTCTTCTTCAGTACGCCGCTTCGGTGGTTGGAACGGGGAGGGTGACGGATGTCGCACCTGCACGCTGTTGGGTCCTGAGGGACCGGATGCGCTTTGACCTTCGGGTTGGAAGCATTTGGTTACTCTGGGCCTTTCGTTGTTTCCCCGGTGGGGAAGCGGTGAAGGGTACCGCCCGTACTTTGAGAACTACACAGTGGACGCGAGCATCTTGCAACTGATCTTCGGATTGGTTGCGCAAGATGATCTTAAAGATCATTAGTCAATTTCTGATCCCGCCTTCGGGTGGGGTCGAGTTTTTGATTCGAACTCATGTGATTTCAAGTCTTTAAGAGCAAACGGTGGATGCCTTGGCATCTGGAGCCGAAGAAGGACGTAGCAATCTGCGATAAGCCTCGGGGAACTGATAAGCAAGTTTTGATCCGAGGGTGTCCGAATGGGGAAACCCCGCTGGGCGGCGTGCCGACCTAGTGACTCCCGCCTGAATATATAGGGCGGGTAGAGGGAACGTGGGGAAGTGAAACATCTCAGTACCCACAGGAAGAGAAAGCAACCGCGATTCCGTTAGTAGTGGCGAGCGAAACCGGATCAGGCTAAACCGAGTGTGTGTGATATCCGGCAGGAGTTGCATATTCGGGGTTGTGGGACTCACCAGTCAGTTCTGCCGAGCTGGCGACGTTACAGAAGCGTATAGACGAACGGTCTTGAAAGGCCGGTCATAGAGGGTGCCAACCCCGTAGTCGAAATGCGTGTTCTGGCGTGGAGAGTATCCCAAGTAGCACGGGGCCCGTGAAATCCCGTGTGAATCTGTCAGGACCACCTGATAAGCCTAAATACTCCCAGATGACCGATAGCGGACAAGTACCGTGAGGGAAAGGTGAAAAGTACCCCGGGAGGGGAGTGAAATAGTACCTGAAACCGTTTGCTTACAAACCGTTGGAGCACCCCTGGTAGGTGTGACAGCGTGCCTTTTGAAGAATGAGCCTGCGAGTTAGCGATATGTGGCGAGGTTAACCCGTGTGGGGTAGCCGTAGCGAAAGCGAGTCTGAATAGGGCGATTCAGTCGCATGTCCTAGACCCGAAGCGAAGTGATCTATCCATGGCCAGGTTGAAGCGACGGTAAGACGTCGTGGAGGACCGAACCCACTTAGGTTGAAAACTGAGGGGATGAGCTGTGGATAGGGGTGAAAGGCCAATCAAACTTCGTGATAGCTGGTTCTCTCCGAAATGCATTTAGGTGCAGCGTTGCGTGTTTCTTGCCGGAGGTAGAGCTACTGGATGGCCGATGGGCCCTACAAGGTTACTGACGTCAGCCAAACTCCGAATGCCGGTAAGTGAGAGCGCAGCAGTGAGACTGTGGGGGATAAGCTTCATAGTCGAGAGGGAAACAACCCAGACCACCAACTAAGGTCCCAAAGCGCGTGCTAAGTGGGAAAGGATGTGGAGTTGCTCTGACAACCAGGAGGTTGGCTTAGAAGCAGCCACCCTTGAAAGAGTGCGTAATAGCTCACTGGTCAAGTGATTCCGCGCCGACAATGTAACGGGGCTCAAGCACGCCACCGAAGTTGTGGCATTGACATTATTGGTAGGCCTTCGTGGTCCAGCCGTGTTGATGGGTAGGAGAGCGTCGTGTGGCCAGCGAAGCGGCGGTGGAAACCAGCCGTGGAGGCTACACGAGTGAGAATGCAGGCATGAGTAGCGAATGACGTGTGAGAAACACGTCCTCCGAAAGACCAAGGGTTCCAGGGTCAAGCTAATCTTCCCTGGGTAAGTCGGGACCTAAGGCGAGGCCGACAGGCGTAGTCGATGGACAACGGGTTGATATTCCCGTACCGGCGAAGAACCGCCCAAGCTAATCCAGTGGTGCTAAACGTCCGAGCCTTCACATCGTCACCTTCGGGTGACACCGTGGAGGGGAGCACGTGACCCCATGCTGGTGCGGTTAGCGTATTAACAGGTGTGACGCAGGAAGGTAGTCCAAGCCAGGCGATGGTTGTCCTGGTGCAAGTGCGTAGGCCG
>NZ_JBHWXU010000003.1:3364-5008 GCF_042729675.1 Microbacterium sp. NPDC060132
CGAGTCATAGGCAAATCCGTGACTCATGAGGCTGAGACACGATGCGGATAAAAAGTGGATGATCCTATGCTGCCGAGAAAAGCATCGACGCGAGGTTCTAGCCGCCCGTACCCCAAACCGACTCAGGTGGTCAGGTAGAGAATACCAAGGAGATCGAGAGAATCGTGGTTAAGGAACTCGGCAAAATGCCCCCGTAACTTCGGGAGAAGGGGGGCCTTCGACGTATTAGGACTTGCTCCGAAAGCGTTTGGAGGCCGCAGAGACTAGTGGGTAGCGACTGTTTACTAAAAACACAGGTCCGTGCCAAGTCGCAAGACGATGTATACGGACTGACGCCTGCCCGGTGCTGGAAGGTTAAGAGGACCGGTTAGCCGCAAGGCGAAGCTGAGAATTTAAGCCCCAGTAAACGGCGGTGGTAACTATAACCATCCTAAGGTAGCGAAATTCCTTGTCGGGTAAGTTCCGACCTGCACGAATGGCGTAACGACTTCCCAACTGTCTCAACCGCGAACTCGGCGAAATTGCATTACGAGTAAAGATGCTCGTTACGCGCAGCAGGACGGAAAGACCCCGTGACCTTTACTACAGCTTGGTATTGGTGTTCGGTGTGGCTTGTGTAGGATAGGTGGGAGACTTTGAAGCGGTGACGCCAGTTACCGTGGAGTCATTGTTGAAATACCACTCTGGTCACTCTGGATATCTAACTTCGAACCGTAATCCGGTTCAGGGACAGTGCCTGGTGGGTAGTTTAACTGGGGCGGTTGCCTCCCAAAAAGTAACGGAGGCGCCCAAAGGTTCCCTCAACCTGGTTGGCAATCAGGTGGCGAGTGTAAGTGCACAAGGGAGCTTGACTGTGAGACTGACAGGTCGAGCAGGGACGAAAGTCGGGACTAGTGATCCGGCAGTGGCTTGTGGAAGCGCTGTCGCTCAACGGATAAAAGGTACCTCGGGGATAACAGGCTGATCTTGCCCAAGAGTCCATATCGACGGCATGGTTTGGCACCTCGATGTCGGCTCGTCGCATCCTGGGGCTGGAGTAGGTCCCAAGGGTTGGGCTGTTCGCCCATTAAAGCGGTACGCGAGCTGGGTTTAGAACGTCGTGAGACAGTTCGGTCCCTATCCGCTGCGCGCGTAGGAAGTTTGAGAGGATCTGACCCTAGTACGAGAGGACCGGGTTGGACGAACCTCTGGTGTGTCAGTTGTTCCGCCAGGAGCACCGCTGATTAGCTACGTTCGGGATGGATAACCGCTGAAAGCATCTAAGCGGGAAGCCGGCCTCAAGATGAGACTTCCATACCTTCGGGTGAGAGGCTCCCAGCCAGACTACTGGGTTGATAGGCCAGATGTGGAAGCACGGTAACGTGTGCAGCTGACTGGTACTAATAAGCCGATGACTTGATAACACACCGTTCGTTGGTGCTTGCGTCCACTGAGTGGTTCTCGATGTACGGTCGAGAACCACCTTCGATCACACATACGTGTGAACCTAGGTTTGATTGAAACATCAATAGTGTTTCGGCGGCCATAGCGTGAGGGAAACGCCCGGTCACATTCCGAACCCGGAAGCTAAGCCTCACAGCGCCGATGGTACTGCAGGGGGGACCCTGTGGGAGAGTAGGACACCGCCGGACTCCTTTTAGTCAA
>NZ_JBHWXU010000004.1:0-2619 GCF_042729675.1 Microbacterium sp. NPDC060132
AAACAAGACAGGGAACGTTCTGTTTATAAGACCCAAGGTCTTATATTCCGTTAAAATCCTTAGAAAGGAGGTGATCCAGCCGCACCTTCCGATACGGCTACCTTGTTACGACTTCACCCCAATCATCTGTCCCACCTTAGGCGGCTGGCTCCATAAAGGTTACCCCACCGACTTCGGGTGTTACAAACTCTCGTGGTGTGACGGGCGGTGTGTACAAGGCCCGGGAACGTATTCACCGCGGCATGCTGATCCGCGATTACTAGCGATTCCGGCTTCATGCAGGCGAGTTGCAGCCTGCAATCCGAACTGAGAATGGCTTTATGGGATTTGCTCGGCCTCGCGGCTTTGCTGCCCTTTGTACCATCCATTGTAGCACGTGTGTAGCCCAGGTCATAAGGGGCATGATGATTTGACGTCATCCCCACCTTCCTCCGGTTTGTCACCGGCAGTCACCTTAGAGTGCCCAACTGAATGCTGGCAACTAAGATCAAGGGTTGCGCTCGTTGCGGGACTTAACCCAACATCTCACGACACGAGCTGACGACAACCATGCACCACCTGTCACTCTGCCCCCGAAGGGGACGCCCTATCTCTAGGGTTGTCAGAGGATGTCAAGACCTGGTAAGGTTCTTCGCGTTGCTTCGAATTAAACCACATGCTCCACCGCTTGTGCGGGCCCCCGTCAATTCCTTTGAGTTTCAGCCTTGCGGCCGTACTCCCCAGGCGGAGTGCTTAATGCGTTAGCTGCAGCACTAAAGGGCGGAAACCCTCTAACACTTAGCACTCATCGTTTACGGCGTGGACTACCAGGGTATCTAATCCTGTTCGCTCCCCACGCTTTCGCGCCTCAGTGTCAGTTACAGACCAGAAAGTCGCCTTCGCCACTGGTGTTCCTCCAAATCTCTACGCATTTCACCGCTACACTTGGAATTCCACTTTCCTCTTCTGCACTCAAGTTCCCCAGTTTCCAATGACCCTCCACGGTTGAGCCGTGGGCTTTCACATCAGACTTAAGGAACCACCTGCGCGCGCTTTACGCCCAATAATTCCGGACAACGCTTGCCACCTACGTATTACCGCGGCTGCTGGCACGTAGTTAGCCGTGGCTTTCTGGTTAGGTACCGTCAAGGTGCCAGCATTTACTCTGGCACTTGTTCTTCCCTAACAACAGAGCTTTACGATCCGAAAACCTTCATCACTCACGCGGCGTTGCTCCGTCAGACTTTCGTCCATTGCGGAAGATTCCCTACTGCTGCCTCCCGTAGGAGTCTGGGCCGTGTCTCAGTCCCAGTGTGGCCGATCACCCTCTCAGGTCGGCTACGCATCGTCGCCTTGGTGAGCCGTTACCTCACCAACTAGCTAATGCGCCGCGGGTCCATCTGTAAGTGACAGCCGAAACCGTCTTTCCATCTTTCCTCATGCGAGGAAAGAACGTATCCGGTATTAGCCCCGGTTTCCCGGAGTTATCCCAGTCTTACAGGCAGGTTACCCACGTGTTACTCACCCGTCCGCCGCTAACATCAGGGAGCAAGCTCCCATCTGTCCGCTCGACTTGCATGTATTAGGCACGCCGCCAGCGTTCGTCCTGAGCCAGGATCAAACTCTCCGAAGAAATGTTTGACTTGCTCATTTGCTTTTAGAGTGTGTGCTCACTATTTTAAAACGTTGGCGCTTAGTTTTGTTCAGTTTTCAAAGAGCAATCACTTTAACAACTTAATCATCATATCACGAAGTTGAGTAGTTGTCAACTTCTGCGAAGAATGTTAGTTATTTTTAAAATCGCTATTTCTTAGCGACTACCTAATCTTACTACTATTTCAATAAGACGTCAATAGTTTTTTTCAAGAACATGTTCGATCTTGTTTTTACTGCTCTATCAATAATTTCTAAGATCAAAAATGCCTTGCTTGCTAAATAAGCAACTCCCTTATGATAAAAGAGTTTACACATGATGTCAATGATTTTTTTAGCAAGTTACTTTATGTATGATTCTGTAGACGACCGTACATTCATTTCCTTGATTTCATTGACTTCCTTCGTTTTTAATCCTTATAATGAAGATAAATACATAAAATCATACATTCAAGTATCCGTTTTATAAGGGCTCGCAACCTTTTCGGAACGTCTTGAAAAAGAAGGGGACACAATTATGAACCCTATTAAGAACGTGCAGCCCATTCGGAACCAGCAGCAGCTGGAAGATATGAAGTGGGCGCTTAAACGCCATTGTTCGGAACGTGATTACATTCTGTTTGTCCTTGGCTGTGAAACCGGGCTGCGAGTTGGAGATCTTTTACGACTCAAAACCAAACAGATTCTGAATTTGAAAGGAAAGTACACGAAGATACTGCGCATCAAAGAGGGAAAAACACAAAAAATCAGGGAGATGTACCTTGAAAACTGTTTTCAGGAAGTCTACGGCTATGCCGTCAATGTGGACAGTGAGTGGCTTTTTCCATCCCGGAAGGGGGACGGCGCCATCACGCCGACCCAGGCATACCGGCAGTTAAATAAGGCCGCCGACTTTGCTGGTGTCGACCATGTCGGCAACCATACCCTGCGGAAAACGTTCGGATACTGGTTTTACAAAGCGACAAAGGACATTGCGATGCTGCAGGG
>NZ_JBHWXU010000006.1:0-1640 GCF_042729675.1 Microbacterium sp. NPDC060132
TAGAAAGGGCGCACGGTGGATGCCTTGGCACTAGGAGCCGATGAAGGACGGGACGAACACCGATATGCTTCGGGGAGCTGTAAGCAAGCTTTGATCCGGAGATTTCCGAATGGGGAAACCCACTGTTCGTAATGGAACAGTATCTGTACCTGAATACATAGGGTATTGAAGGCAGACCCGGGGAACTGAAACATCTAAGTACCCGGAGGAAGAGAAAGCAAATGCGATTCCCTGAGTAGCGGCGAGCGAAACGGGACCAGCCCAAACCAAGAGGCTTGCCTCTTGGGGTTGTAGGACACTCTATACGGAGTTACAAAGGAACGAGGTAGATGAAGAGGTCTGGAAAGGCCCGCCATAGGAGGTAACAGCCCTGTAGTCAAAACTTCGTTCTCTCCTGAGTGGATCCTGAGTACGGCGGAACACGTGAAATTCCGTCGGAATCCGGGAGGACCATCTCCCAAGGCTAAATACTCCCTAGTGACCGATAGTGAACCAGTACCGTGAGGGAAAGGTGAAAAGCACCCCGGAAGGGGAGTGAAAGAGATCCTGAAACCGTGTGCCTACAAGTAGTCAGAGCCCGTTAACGGGTGATGGCGTGCCTTTTGTAGAATGAACCGGCGAGTTACGATCCCGTGCAAGGTTAAGCAGAAGATGCGGAGCCGCAGCGAAAGCGAGTCTGAATAGGGCGAATTGAGTACGTGGTCGTAGACCCGAAACCAGGTGATCTACCCATGTCCAGGGTGAAGTTCAGGTAACACTGAATGGAGGCCCGAACCCACGCACGTTGAAAAGTGCGGGGATGAGGTGTGGGTAGGGGTGAAATTCCAATCGAACCTGGAGATAGCTGGTTCTCTCCGAAATAGCTTTAGGGCTAGCCTCAAGGTAAGAGTCTCGGAGGTAGAGCACTGATTGGACTAGGGGCCCCTACCGGGTTACCGAATTCAGTCAAACTCCGAATGCCGATGACTTATCCTTGGGAGTCAGACTGCGAGTGATAAGATCCGTAGTCGAAAGGGAAACAGCCCAGACCGCCAGCTAAGGTCCCAAAGTATACGTTAAGTGGAAAAGGATGTGGAGTTGCTTAGACAACCAGGATGTTGGCTTAGAAGCAGCCACCATTTAAAGAGTGCGTAATAGCTCACTGGTCGAGTGACTCTGCGCCGAAAATGTACCGGGGCTAAACGTATCACCGAAGCTGCGGACTGTTCTTCGAACAGTGGTAGGAGAGCGTTCTAAGGGCTGTGAAGCAAGACCGGAAGGACTTGTGGAGCGCTTAGAAGTGAGAATGCCGGTATGAGTAGCGAAAGAGGGGTGAGAATCCCCTCCACCGAATGCCTAAGGTTTCCTGAGGAAGGCTCGTCCGCTCAGGGTTAGTCGGGACCTAAGCCGAGGCCGAAAGGCGTAGGCGATGGATAACAGGTTGATATTCCTGTACCACCTCCTCACCATTTGAGCAATGGGGGGACGCAGGAGGATAGGGTAAGCGCGGTATTGGATATCCGCGTCCAAGCAGTTAGGCTGGGAAATAGGCAAATCCGTTTCCCGTGAAGGCTGAGCTGTGATGGCGAGCGAATTATAGTAGCGAAGTTCCTGATTCCACACTGCCAAGAAAAGCCTCTAGCGAGGTGAGAGGCTGTCTC